>JAWABT010000011.1:0-13923 GCA_038884515.1 Candidatus Woesearchaeota archaeon
TGCACAAAAGTGTTTTTGACTGAAATGAATGCAGAAAGTATATAATTGAAGAAGGTTTTTTTGTCAGGAATGTGTTTTTCTTTTATGAAAAAGAAAGTTATCATTGAAAATCCAAAAAAGAATATTGCTGTTGCTGCAAACATTGCTTTTGTTCCTGTAAGTGTTTCCCAGCCATAATAATCCAGCAGGAACCATGCAACAATAAGGCTGCCAAGTGTTCCTAGATATCCCATTGCAACTCCGATTCCGCTTACAAATCCCAAGTTTTTCTTTTCAGTTAACTTTGGAAGGATTGCATTGTAAACAGTCAAGGCAGCATGATAAAAAAAGTTTGCGAGGAAGCCGAACATTAGGGCAATTTTCAGGTTTCCGTAACTTACAAGATATGTGAATGCACAGCAGAGTGTTGTGAATAATATTATGAAAGGCATTCTTCTCTTTAATTCGTCAGATAGTGCCCCGATTAATGGCACAAGCAGGCCGACAAGAAGCATTGACAGGCCAAATACAAGCCCTATTTGGAATTCTGTCCCGCCAAGGTAATGCTTTATGTACAGCGGAAAAAAGAATGTCACGAATAATGCAGAGAACGCTGTGTTTGCTAGGTCATACATTCCCCAGGCAAATACCTCTTTTTTATGCATGAACTGATTATTCTAATAGGAATATATAAATGTTTTTCTCAAGCAGGACTTATTTTTTTAGTTTATTGCTGTTACTGTTATTGTTTTGTTTATTGTGAATGTTTTTGTGTTGCTTGTGTTCCATGTTCCATTAATTTCACAAGCAATCTGCTCACACTTCGGTGTTGGTGTGATTGTTCCTATTGGTATTTGCACTCCACTCGTTGTTATGTTGTGAAGATATATGCATACTGTGTTGCTTGTGTTGTAGCTATATCCTGGCACTGATACTGGTGTGAAGCAGGTGTTATCTGAGTACGTGCTTGGTCCGTAATTGGTGAGGTTGCTACAGTTTGAGTTCAAGCCAACTGTTGTGTTTAGGTCTCTGCAGCACATTTGTAGGTCTTGCATGCTTATGTTTCTGTCTGGCGTCAGGTTTATTGTTATGTTGTAAGTATTGAACATACCCCATATTTTCTCCACTTCTGCCTGGCACGTTCCTTGAGCATCAAACACGCACCCAACACAAGTCCCCATTGTCGTGTCAAAAGTTCCTGTAAAATTCTGCCACCTCAACTGAAAATTAGTTATCCTAATATCAGGACTCATCGTCTCAACACCAACAATCCTATCAGTACTAAACCTCATAGTCCCATTAGGATTAACAGCCAAATGCAAAGTACCTGCAAGAATCTGAACCTCGTCAGGAGTTAAAGCTCTACTGTATATTCTTACTTCGTCTATTTGCAGTGTTTGATTCATCGTCTTTTTGTTTCATTTTTCCACCAGAATTATTTTTACGCGTTTTCCAACCCATTCTATTGGCAGGTAAACGCGGCCGCTGTTTCCTCCTTTATTTACTTGCTTCTCAAGAACTTCATAGCCAGTGAGCTTGATCTGAATCTCTTTTTCGGCCTCTTTCTTCAATGTAGCTACATTGTAGCTACAAGAGTTTATAAATATTTCGGTATTCATTGTGGTGCTGATTAGTTTTTTCTCCAAAACATTTTTATACAGCATTTCGTAAAATAAATTAAAAAGAGGAGAAAATGGTTCATGATATTGTAAAACTGGTTTTGTATCCTTTGATGCGGGTTCTTTTTGTGAAAGAAATAAGTGGAATTGAAAACTTGCCGAAAAAAGGCCCGTATATTGTTGTTGCGAATCATTCAAGCTATATTGATGGTGCCCTGCTTTTGCTGATTTTTCTCTGGCATAAGGATGTAGAGGTTCATTTTTTCATGTGGAAGAAACTGTTTGAGTCTTGGTTTGGAAGATTTGTCTTTTGGAAGTGGTTTGACCAGATTAAGGAGAATGGCTCTGTTGAGCGCGGCTTGAGATATTTGGGTAAGGGAAAAATCATCGGCATATTTCCAGAGGGTGGAAGGACGCGGAATGGCAGGATGAAGGAGGTTATTCATTCTGGTCTTGGGGTTCTTGCGCTTGCATCAAAAGCCCCTGTTGTTCCTGTTGGCCTCGGGGGCACGTATGAGCTTTGGCCGAGGACAAGAAAGCTTCCAAAGCTGAGAAGGATTGTTAGTATAAGAATCGGCAAACCCCTGAGGTTTAACTTGCCAATGACTAAAAAGAATTATAATATTGTAATAAGTAAGGTGATGAAAGAGGTGGCAAGGTTGGCAAATAATAGCTATCCTTGGTAAAAAAGATGGAAGAGATCTTAAATATAGATGAATTAAGGAAACTGAGTTTTGAAAAGATAGAGAGGCTTCAGAATGAAAGGTTCAGGGCGATTGCGTCTCATCTTCTTTCCTGCACAAGATTTTATAGAAAATTATTCAATGAACATGGTGTTGATCCTGCAAAGCTAAAGTCAGTTGAGGACTGGCACAAGGCAGGCCTGCCTCTTGTTAAAAAACTTTATTATATGAATAATGTTGAGGATTTTATTGTAAAGCCAGAAAGCCCTTTTGTTACGCACGCAGAATACCTTATGAGTTTGCATAGTGGAGAGGCAGTTGATTTTTACATTCATCTTTTGCACAAGCAGGCTCTTCAGAAAAAGCTTTATGATTATTATTCTCCGAAGATGCCTTTGTTTTCAGGCGGAACTCAGAGCAAGAGGCCGACGCCGACTTTTATAACAAATAAAGAGCTGCACAACTTGCAGGAAGTGATGGCTGTTGCGGCTCAGATGATGGGTGCAGGATATCTAAAGGACATGGAAACTGTTGGTATGAATCTTTTTCCTTATGGCCCGCATCTTGCGTGGCAGGCAGTTCAGATTGCATTTAATTTGGGTGTTAATCTTAATCTTGCAACTGCTGCTGGGGGCGCGATGAGGACAAAAGACCTTGTTGCGATGGCGGAAAAGTTTAAGGCAAATGTTTTTGCTGGTATGGCAGATTATATTGCAAACAGGTTTCTTCCAATGGCAGTTAAAGCAAAGATAACTCTCGGTCCAAAAGCTGTTTTCATAAATGGTTCAGAGGAGATGAGCAATAAAGATAGGGAAAAGATAATATGTCTTGCAAGAAAACTTGGTGTAATCGAGCCTGTTGTGCTGGATTTCTATGGAGCAAGTGAATTAAAAGAAGACATTATGCCTGAGTGCGCGCCAGGGGCTGGATTCCATCATATCTCTCCTCTTTCAACAATTATCAGGACAGTAAAGATTAACTCTATTCCAAAAGGAGATGCTTTGATAACAGATTGGGAATTCACGAAGCCAGAAGAGGGCGGTGCTGCTGTGTTATGGACAATTGATGGTGCAGGAACCCTGCTTCAGGGCTATGCTCTTGGTGACAGTTATGGAAAGATTATTAAGGAGAAATGCCCTAAGTGCGGGTTGAACACAGAACGGATATATGGAGTTAAGAGGATTGAGCTTAAATGAATCTTGACAGGTTTTTCAATGCCCAGAGTGTTGCTGTTATTGGTGCTGCGAGAGAGGAAGGCAAGATAGGTAATGTAATATTCAGTAATTTTTTAAGGGCTGAATTCAGGGGAAAGGTTTTTCCAGTAAATCCTAATGTTGATGAGGTTCTTGGGCATAAAAGCTATCCTTCTGTTAGGGATATTCCTGAAAAGGTTGAGCTTGCTGTGATTGCAGTTCCTGCGGTGATTGTTCCGAAAGTGGTTGAGGATTGCGGAAAAAAAGGGATAAAGCATGTAATAATTATCTCAGCTGGCTTCAAGGAGGTAGGTAATAAAAGGCTTGATGCTGAGCTTTTAAAAATGCTGGAAAAATATGGTATTCTGGCAATTGGGCCGAACTGTCTTGGTGTTTTTGATTCAAATACAAGAATTGATACATTATTCCTGCCTCATGACCGGCTGATGAGGCCAAAGCAGGGTGGTATTTCTTTTGTCTCGCAGTCTGGTGCTTCTGGAAGCGCGATTCTTGACCTTGCTGCAAAAGAGGGTTTTGGTTTTGCTAAATTCATAAGCTATGGAAACGCGATGAATGTTGACGAGAGTGACTTGATTGAGTATCTTGGAAATGACCCTAAGACAAAAGTTATCTGCCTTTATGTAGAGGGCGTAAAGGACGGTAGGAAATTCTTAGATGTTTGCAAAAAAGTAAGTGAGGTAAAGCCAATTATAGCGATTAAGGGTGGGATAACAGAGGCTGGCAGGAAAGCTGCCTTAAGCCATACTGGTTCTCTTGCAGGAAGTGCTGAAATTTACTTTGGTGCTTTCAGCCAGGCAGGGATAATAAAGGCAGAAACTCTTGAGGAACTGTTTGATCTTGTCAATATTTTTGAGAAATTGGCTGCAAAGCCAAAAGGCAAAAGGGTTCAGGTAATAACAAATGGCGGCGGTTTCGGAATACTCTGCTCAGATGCAATAGCGACGCTTGGCTTGGGTATGGCAGAGCTCAGCAGCGTGACAAAAACAGAGCTTAAGAAAAAGGTTCCGCCCATAGCAATTATTGATAACCCGATGGATCTGTTAGGTGATGCGACAACAGAGCGCTACAAGCTGGCTATTGATGCTTGTATGAAAGATAGAAATATTGATGTTCTCTTGATAGTTGTTCTCACACAGACCCCTCTGATAGAGAAAGAAAAGATAGTGAGCATACTTTCAGAGTATAATGCCCAGAAAAAGAAGCCGATGGTTGTGGTAACAACAGGAAGTGATTATAGTGAAAGCGTGAAAAAAGAAATTGAAGAAAAAGGAATACCTTGCTTTAGGTTCCCTTTTTGTGCTGTGAAAGCAATAAAAAAGTTAGTTGATTTCTATTGCTGACTTACTTTTTCTTTTTTTTCTTTGGGGCTGCCTCTTCTGAATCTGACTTGTAAACAACTGACTTTGGCTCTTCGTTTTCAACGACCTCTGCGGGTGTGCTGTCTGCTGTTTCTTCTGAGAAGTCATCTTCTTCTTTTATTGACACGACTGAAAGCACGAGCCCGATTAGGTTAAAGAATAAAAGTCCTGAAAATACAAGGAAAGACTTCACATTAAAGTAGAGGAATACTGCGTTTGCAAGGCTTGCTGCGAAGAATATTGTTGAGAGCGGCCACGCCCATCTTGCTTCAAATACTAGCCCAAGAAGTATGCCTGCCATCAATATGAATCCTAGTATCATGAGTACAAGTTCAAGGTGGAAGTATTGTGTCATTCTTGTCTCTAGGAATATTGCTCCTATGAAGTTTAATAACAATAGCACTAATACGATTATTAACCTGATTGCTCCCATTTTTTAAAACACCCCCTAGTTATTTGCTTCATAGAACAAGAAGCTTTTATTTAAATATTTCTATTCTGGAGTAGTGAAATCAAATAGTGATTAGCTGAATAATCCTTTAATCCAGTGCCAGATCATAGCAAAGAATCCTTTTGGCTTTGCTGCTTCTTTTATGGGAGCAATAGCTTCTTTTGGTTCTTCCTTTGGTTCTTCTTTTATTTCTTCTTTTGATTCTTCTTTTGGCTTTTCAGCTGGAACTTCTGTTTTTGGCTCTTCTTTTGGCTGTGTCGCATTCGCTTGAGTGGTTGTGTTTGTGGTTGCGTTTTCTGTTTTGTTTATCAGGCCACCTGTTGCTTTTAGTTTTACATCGCACTGGCATGTTGCGCTGCAGATACCTATCTCAAAGTTTTCTGTGTAGCATATTTTTCCAGGAGGGTCGCACTGCTCTGCATATTGGTTTACTTTCTTGTCTCCGCAGATAGGAAGCGATGGTACTTGTGTGACATTTGTTGTATTGCCAATTGATCCTCCTTTAGTGCCACCGATGCATGCACCTTGGTAACATCTCTCATAGCCTTCACGCGAGCAGTCGATGATGATTGATTGCCTTGTGTCGCTACTGCAATAGTATTCCTTCAAATAAAGGCTTGTTTCAGTTCTGACATCTGCTTTTGGACTCAGGACACAGCGGTCTTCTTCTGAAGTCACTCCGTATTTCACACTTCCTTTTCTGTCATAATCTTTTCCATCGTCGTTGTCTGTGCAGAGTGATTCTGCGTATGAAAATCCTGAAATCAAAACCAAACAAATCATTAAAATAATCAGAGTAATTGTTTTTTTCATTTTATACCTCAAAATTCTTCAGCCTCGAGTTGTTTTAAGAGTCCTCTTTTCTTTAGAACATCGACTTGTATTGGTTTGTATTTGAATATGACGTCTCCTTTTTCGTCGCCGCAGAGCTCCCATGGTTCTATGAGCAGGACATCTCCCTCTCTTATCCAGAGTGTTCTTTTTAATCTGCCAGGGATTCTGCATATTCTTGTCTTGCCGTCCATGCACCTTACTTTCATTCGTGAGCCACCAACCCTCTGGTCGCATATTCCGAGAACCTGTCTTCCTCGGGGTATTGGTGTTCGCCTGATTGATTCTTGTTGTTCCTGCTCAATCTCTTCCTGGCTTAGTGGTTTTTTTTCTTTTTGAAACATATATAATGGATTTGTTTGGTTGTTTATAAGGCTTTTGCTCAGAAATGAGAAAAACATTTATAAACCAGAACATGAATTTTAAGTGTATGCAGAAAAAAAGAGGCAGTGGCGGTTTTGATGCACTTAGGTTCATAAAGATAGTTGGTTCTATAATTGGTTTGTTGATAAGTGCGATGTTTCTGGTTTTTGTTGGTTTTGTTTTCATGGGATTTATTTCCTTGTTTCTCGCAGAAGATACAACTCTCGCACTTGGGGGGAATGTTGCCCTGATTCCAATCAAAGGAACTATCTCAACTTCTGACAGCAGCAGCTATTTTCAGACAGGTGGTATTAAGTCGCAAAAGATTGTTGATTGGATAAAAGAAGCTGAGAAAGATGAGAAGATAAAGGCAATTGTTTTTGATATTGATAGTCCTGGAGGGACTCCTGTTGGGACTGCTGAGATTGCAGATGCTATTGGCAAGGCAAAGAAGCCGACTGTTGCTGTGATTCATGAGCTTGGCGCTTCTGGTGCTTACTGGGTTGCGAGCGCAGCTGATGTTATTTTTGCTAACAGGATGTCTACTGTTGGCTCTATTGGAGTCAGGGGCTCTTATCTGGAGTATGCTGGCTTGATGGCAAAGTATAATGTTACTTACAGGCGCCTTGTTGCTGGAAAATACAAAGATATTACTTCTGCTTACAAGGAAATGACTCCAGAAGAGCAGGCTCTTGTTCAGTCCAAGCTTGACAAGCTTCATAATATTTTCATAAGAGAAGTCGCGCAGAACAGGAACTTGAGTATTGAGAAGGTAAGTGAGCTTGCAACAGGATACATTTATCTTGGTGAGGAAGCTAAGGAGCTTGGCCTTGTTGATATGCTTGGTGGAAATGATGAGGCAAAAGAATATCTTGAAAAGATGTTGAACATTACTGTGACTTTTAAGGAATTCAAGGCAAAGAAGGGATTGCTTGAAGCTTTCTCGCAGACAGCGTATGGTGCTGCTTATACAATAGGGGAAGGAATGGGTTCTGTTTTGTTTGGAAGCACAAAAGATGATTTAGAATTCTCAGTTTGATTTTTCAGGATTATCAGTTATTAGGAATATTTTGTCATTCTCTCTTGCTTCAAAATCGAGCTTTATTCCAACAAGGCCTTTTCCAGCTTCTTTTACTGTTTTTTTATTTATTTCCATTGATTCTACTGTTTGCTCCTGAACTCCTGTTTTTTGGCCTTGGACCATTATTCTGTCTCCTATTTTTAGCGTGCCTGCTTCGAGTTTTACTGCTGCAACTCCTTGTTTTTTGTAGAAGTCAATAATGTATCCGATGTATTGCTTTACTTGTGTTGCTTTTGTTCCGTGAGTGTCTGTGAAATCCTCTCCTGTTGGCATGCCCAGGTAGAATCCTGTTGAAAATCCTCTGTTGTAGACTGTCTTTAGCGTTTCAACTAGTTTGTCTGCGAGTTCTTTTGTGAATTTTCCTTCCTTGTGGGCGTCTATTGCTTTTCTGTAACATTCTGTTACTGTTTTTACATATTCTGGGCTTCTTGCTCTGCCTTCTATCTTGAACGCAGTTACTCCTGCCTCGATTAGTTTGTCAATGAATGGTAGTGCGCAGAGGTCTTTTGGTGATAGGACATAATCATTTCCCACAATTAATTCATTGTTTTCTTCGTCAATTATTTTGTATTCTCTTCTGCATGGCTGCAGGCATTCTCCCCTGTTTGCTGATTTCTTGAAAATATGGTGGCTCATGAAGCATCTTCCGCTTATAGATACGCACATTGCTCCGTGCACAAATGTTTCGATTTCAATATCAATATTTTTCTTGATTTCTTTAATTTGTTCAAGCGAGCATTCTCTTGCAAGGATTATTCTTTCTGCTCCTAAGCTTTTGTAGAATTTTGCTGATTCTGTGTTTGCTATGCTTGCCTGTGTTGATACGTGGAATGGCATTTTTTGTTTTCTGCATTCCTGAATTACAGCCAGGTCCCAACAGATTATTGCATCAATTCCTACTTTCTTTGCAGCGGCGATTATTTTTTTTATTTCTTCTAATTCATCATTGTAAATAATCGTATTAACAGTCAGGAAAGCCTTTACATTATTTTCGTGGCATTGTTTTACTATTTCAGGCAGTTCTTCCAGAGAAAAATTTTGTGCAGTTGCCCTCATGTTCAGGTTTTTCAGTCCGAAATAAACAGAGTTTGCTCCTGCATCTATTGCTGCCTTTAGCATTATTCTGTCTGCAACAGGAGATAGGAGTTCTATCATATGAAAAGTTATAATTATTCTGTTTAAAAAGATAGTCCTTATTCAGGCGCGCACTTCTATTTCTCAATCCCTTCCCATGAACTGTGAAGATGCTTTGGCTTAACGCTTGTGTCTGCATATATCTTGAATCCAGCATCAAGTGCATCTTTGCAGAACATCATGTCATCAAACCCGCCAGTATACCTGAATGTTATTTTTGAAAGGACATCTTTATGAATCAACACACAGCTGAGTGCGCATGCTTTTATTTCAATAAGTTGTGATTTCTTTAGTGCATCTTCGCTTATGTAGTCAAGTCCTGTTGAGTCCAGCTTGTGAGGGACATAAATCATTGGCATGAGTTTTATTGTGTCTCCAACAGGAAGATTGTTCATAACAATCCCAGATATTATCTGTTTATTATGGCTCAGTAATTTTTTCAAGGTATCTGGCTGGACAATAACATCCTGCTCTAGAGAAAAGAAATAATCGTATCCATTTTTCAGAGCATATTCTTTTATTAGGTTTCTGCTTTCAATAATCCTGTCTCTTGCTTTCTCATGCCAAGGGCCTTTTACTGCATTAAATCCTGCTTTTTTAATCTCATTCAGGTAAGAATCATCTTTTGAGTTGTCTACAATCAGAACATCGAAGTTATCATAATCTAGTTTCTTAATTGCTTCTGCATATTCTTTTAGGCAGTATTTTTTTCCTTCCCATGTCGGGCATCCAATAAGGATTTTTGGATTCATGTTTTGATAGAAACCTCATCGCCAATATTTGCATTGTGCCTTTCCGAAAATCCTGCATTTACCTCAAGAACGTATTTTGCATCTGCTTTTGGCGTATAGCTTCGGCAAGGGTCTTTCTTGCACGGCTCTGCCAATAAGATATCAACAATTTTATTTTCAGAGTTTATGAATATCATGTCCAGAGGAATCAGAGTGTTTTTCATCCAGAAGCTTGGCGCTTTCTCTTCCTCAAAAACAAAAAGCATTCCCCTGTCTTCTGCAAGATATTCCCTGTACATGAGCCCTTTTGCTTTTTCTTCAGGTGTTATAGCTAACTCAACAGTTACTTTAGTATCACCTATCTTTACATAAGGCGCGCTTGCGCATGAAACAATCAATGCAAGCAATAAAACAGGTAATAGTTTTTTCATGGCAGTTCTTCAATATTAACTATATTCCCTTTGTCTTCTGATATTCTTGGGCATGCTGTGTTCACCCAGCACTGTATGAATGGAAAATTCTCCAAGTCAGATAAATTAAGCGTGTCAAACGCAAATATGTAGTATTCCTTGTCTTTTCTTTTTGAGAGCTCTAAAGCTTTTTCTATCCTATTCTGGCCGTGCTTTGTTGATACAAGTATCCCTATTTTTTGTGAGGAAAGGAATTTTGCAAGTGCTGCCTGCTTTCTTTTCTTTTGCGTTTCTATTTCTTTGTCTTCAATAACAGATAGTTTTTTTGCAAAAGGGTTCCACTTGTATACTGGTTTTCCTGTCTTTAGTGCGACATTTATTGGATGGAATTCTCCTGTTCCGATAAATAGAAATGCATCTACTTTATCAGCAATCTTTTGTGCTGCTTCTGCATTGCATCCTAGGACCTGTCCTCCTTTCACTGCTTCCTTTAATTGCTTCATTACATCATCAAGCTTGTGCAAATGCTGTATTGTTGTAACAACTCCGATTTTCTTCGGCAGTGCATTTATTGCAGATTCGCTTAATTTAATATCAATTGTTGATTTTGCGTGGATATGGAGTATTTTCATAGCGAGAATAAATGATTAAGTAATATAAAAAGCTTAGTAGAAAAATGTTTCCCAGAGCTGATAGATTATTCCCAGTAAAAACATTATTATTAGCAGTGCTGTCAGCGTCTTGCTTATGTTTAAGGAGTATTCTGGTTTTCTCTCTCCTTTTTTCTTTGCTTTCCAGTATGCAAGCATTATGAGTATTCCGTCTATGCCTCCTGCAACTGCTCCTGTGAATCCTATAACTGAAATAAAGCTTGTGAGGCCTGATACTGCAATTATCAGGGGTGGCGTTATTGTGAGGAAGAATGCCCATAATTTTTTCATGCCGAGGTCATACTCGTACATTTCTTTGAGCGCAAGCCCAAGGCCTATGAATGATGTGAACATTGCAAATGCGGCAAAGATGTTGGCAAATATTGCTATTTGTTTTCCTGAGAATATGCTTAGGGCCACTGTTGCTATTCTTTCATTTGGCCCGAGAAGGCTGAAGTTATCATACCCTATTAACCCAAGGACAATTAGTGTGAATAAGAGATAAATAAGTATTGGAATAACACTGCCTATTATTATTGCTTTCTTAAGCTTTTGTTTTTCTTTTGCAAGTTCTTCCCTTAGTTCAGGAACTGCTGCTGTTCCTACAAATGCAAAAAATATTACTCCATATGGAAAAAACATTTGTTTTAGGTTTACTCCTGTCAAGTATGCTGGGTTTATCTTGTCATAAGACAGTGCGCCGATTATGAAAACAACAAGAACAAGCAGTGCTGTTATTATTAACTCAAATCTTCCTGTTGCTTTCAGCCCGTAATAAAGTATCATTGAAACAGCTAAAAAGAATATCAGCGCATAAAGGAGAGGGCTTCCGAAGCCGAGTATTGTTGCAAATATCTCTCCTTCGCCAATAATGTATGCTATCATTGCACCGTATATTCCGAAAATCATTGAGAAAATCATGAAACGTTTTCCCCACAGTCCAAGATATTTTTCCATGTATCCTGAAAGCTGGTGGAGTTTTTTTGTTCTTAGTGTTATCTCTCCTACGCATAGGTGCAGCACGAGGAGGGCAAATCCCAGAACAAGGAGGTGTATTATTCCTATGAACAGTCCGCTCTGTGCAATTGCATAAGGTATTCCCAAGACACCTGCCCCAATAATTGTTCCCATCAGGGTGGCAGATGCTATCCAAAGATTGTGTCTTTTAAAGAAATCTCCGTATTCTTTAGTTACTCCTCTTTTTTTGAACATGCCTCTTGATTTTCTGTTGGAATTATTAAACTTTATTGTTTTCTCACTAGTAAATAAAACCAAACCTTTTTAAACACTTTATCTTATTTTTCTATTATGCCTTCAGAAAATATTCAGCATAAGGAAAGTTTTGGAAGAAAACTGAAGAAGTTTGCCAAGGCAGTGTGGCATTTCATCTGGGAAGAAGACAGTATCTTAAGCTGGGTTGTTAATATAATACTTGCTTTCATAATAATAAAATTTCTTGTATATCCGGGTCTTGGCTTTGTTCTTGGCACAACTCATCCTATTGTTGCTGTTGTTTCTGGCTCTATGGAGCACGATAATAATTTTGAGTATTGGTGGTTGTCTCCTAACTGTTGCCTTAATAATGACTGTGATAAAAAAATCAGCCAGGCTGCGATTTATGCAAATTACGGCATTGATGAATCAAAATTTGTCAATTTTCCTTATGAGAATGGTTTTAATAAAGGGGATATTATGATTCTTTACAGCCCAAAAAACATTGCTGTTGGTGATATTGCTGTTTTTATGGCAGACAGCAGGCTTGATCCTATAATTCATAGGGTTATTGGTGTTGAGATGATAGATGGTAATATTTTTTACAAGACAAAAGGTGATCATAATTGTGCTTCTGCTGAATTTGAGAAGCGTGTGCCTAAGGAAAAGCTTATTGGAAAAGCTGTCTGGAGAGTTCCTTTCCTTGGCTGGATAAAGATTGGCTTTGTTGAGCTGTTAAAGCTTGTGGGGTTGGCTTAAAAATGCTTTTCTGCCCTAAATGCGGTTCTATAATGATGCCAAAAAAGATTAAGGACAAAACAGTTTTGTCATGTTCTAAATGTGGCTATACAACAGATGCAAAAGATGTTGTTATTTCTGAGAAATGCAATGCAAAGCAGGAGTGCGTTGAGACTGTTGAAAAATTTGAGACAAGGCCTCTTGTTGAGGTTGAGTGCCCTAAGTGCGGTCATAAGAAAGCAAGAACCTGGGAGAGGCAGATGAGGGCAGCTGATGAGCCTTCAACAAAATTCTTTGAGTGTGAGAAATGCAAGCATACCTGGCGAGACTACTCATGAACATAGAAGATTACATTAAAAACAATTCTTTAAAGATAATAGTCAAGCCAAATGCAAACAAAAGCGAGATTCTTGGCTATGATGAATCAAGGCAGGCAGTAAAAGTTTCAATAAAAGCTCCGCCAGATAAAGGAAAGGCAAATGCAGAGGTTATCAAGTTCTTTTCCCGGCTTCTTAAAAAGAAAGTTCTTATCAAAAGCGGTCTTACAAGCAAGGAAAAGCTTCTGGTCTTCTCATAAATCTTCTGAAAAACAGTCGTAATTCTTTCGGAAATTTCTGGCAAAGGCATATAAAGACTAAAATCTCAAGATTTTACATGAAATATTATTTTGACAGTTGTATTTTATTGAATCTTTTTAAAAAAGAAGGTGATTCAACAAAAGGAAAACCATATTGGGAAATTGCAAAAGAATTCATAGACAAAGCCAAACTTTCAGAAGATACAGAGCTTTTCTATTCCAGCTTTGTATTAAGGGAAGTTGAATCAAAATTAAAAGATAAACAGATATTTATGAAAAATAAAGAGTTCTTAGAAAAAGAAGCGGGAATTGCTTTCATTGAGGCAAATGAAGAGGATTTTTCTTTTGCAAGAAAACTGGAATCTGAATTTTTATACGAGCTGAGCTTTTATGATTGCATGCATATAGCAATATGCAAGCGCCTGAGTCTCGTATTAGTAACAAGAGATAGGAATTTGATTAGTTTTGCAAGAAGGTATATTTTTGCTGCAAAACCAGAAGATTTAGTGATATAACTTATTGATTTTTTCTACATCTTTAAAACTTTTAATCTCTTTGGATAGTTTTTTCCTTATTTCTCTTATCTCTTTTACAGAATCTCCTGTATTTGGAATCGAGCCAATCACATTCCCCCAGTTTATCCTTCTGACAGCGTCCCGTATAGCATCAGACCTGTTTGCGTAGATTCCTTTATCAACTAGCTTATCAACTTTTTCAATAAGCCCTTTGCTCATCCTTACCTGAACAACATCTTCCATAACCATTGTAATACAAATGTAGTACAAGCTTCTTAATAAATCTTTCGTTAAAAAAACCGTAAATCTTCTGAAAAACAGTCGTAATTCTTTCGGAAATTTCTGGCAAAGGCATATAAAGACTAAAATCTCTAAAT
>JAWABT010000012.1:0-13705 GCA_038884515.1 Candidatus Woesearchaeota archaeon
AATATCTGGGAAATTTCATGACAGAATACGGTCAACTGAAGAAGGAAGAGGGGGAGACTGCAAAAGCAATTGAGCAATCAAGCATCACCTTGCTTATTAGGGAAAAGAAAGGAGAGCTTGAGAAGGCGAGCGCAAGGAGAAAGGAAATAGAGATAAGAGCTGCTGAGCTTGAAAAGGAGCTTGAAAAGATAGATATTGATAAAGGCGTATCTGAACTTGCTAAAAGCATATCAGTGCTGACAGGAACATCCTTGTCTATTAGGCTGTAAGTTCATAACTTTTATGATGAGTTTCTGTTGCGCTATGTTTTGCAGGTTTGAGGCGTGAACAGTAATTTCATATTCCCCTGCTTGTTCTGGGTCAATGAAAAGGATATTTTTGAGAAGTTGGGTGTTCAGGCCTTCTGGAGCTTCAATGAAGTACTGTAATCCTTCTTCAGAAAAATAATTGTTAAGGTCAAGAGTCAATTTTCCATTTTCTTGCACAAAAAATTGTTCAGGGCCGTAATAAACCGGCACAGGCAGCTCTGCAACGCTGAAGCCTGTGAAGCCAGCATCCCTTAAGATGCAAAGCAGGGTCAATACCACCAATCCTGCCAGCAGAATTTTTCCAAGGTCAGGCATTACTTCATTACTCATTTTTCAACAAACACCTTTCTTTTTTTGAAATTACATTTCCAAAAAGTAAGGAACTCTGCAACATTTTGCTCTGCTTTCTCTGAAACCAGCAGGACTGTTTTTGCTAGTTGCTCTATTTTCTGCGAGTGCATGATTCCTGATTTTCCATCTCTTCCTTTCAGTGCGTAATAGAACCGCACCTTGTCTTTTTTCGGAAGATGCCTAAGTGAATATTGGAAGATGAATTTTGGGATGCATTTTTCCTCTTTTTTAGCCATAACCTTGTTAAACAAGTTAACAAATATAAATCTTTCGGTGAGAAATCTATTTCTCTAGCTGGCCCAAGGTATACTTAAGCTTTTTCTCAGCTTCTTCAAATGGCTCAAGGATTGGCTTGTTGTTGTATTTCAACAGGTGGTCAACATTTTTGCTTAACCCAATAAAGGTTGTAATCTTTCTGAGTATTGTTTCTTTTTGTGGAATTGCACCGTTATTTTCAGATAGATATGTGTAGTAATCCTGCAGGTCAACCAGTATTTTCACAGCAGCGCTTAACGCAGTATAGAACTCTGCTGTTCTTGCTTCTACTTGCGGCTCGCCAAGCAGGCGGTTGATTTTTGCAGTCATTCTTGGCACAGAGGTATTGAGCTGGGCTGCGATTGCCTTGGATGGCTGGTCTAAATCTTTCTTCTCAAGGCTGCTTGGTTTTTTGCGTGCATTGAATTTTCCTCCGAAATTTTTTGTAACAGTAGAAATTACTGCGCCGAGTTTGTTGATTACTTCAGTTACTGTTTGTTTTTGTTCTGGAGTAAGCTCTCTTATAATGCTATTTGCCATATTTGTTAAATCTCTTCTTGCTTTCAATCAAGGCAGTTATGCCAGGTAGCTCTCTGCCTTCGACATATGCAATTGCTGCTCCGCCGCCTGTGCTTATGTGAGTGAATTTCTTCTCTAATTTAAATTTTGCTACTGCATCTGCACTGTCTCCTCCGCCGACTATTGTTATTGCTTTTGATTTTGCCATTGCTTGCGCTATTGCTTTTGTTCCTTTGTTGAATTTTTTTATTTCAGATATGCCTGGCGGGCCTGCCCAGAATATTGTTTTTGATTTTTTGATTAGCTCCTGGATTTTTTTTATTGTTTTTGGTCCGATATCAACAATGATTTGGTCTTTAGGCACTGCACCTATGGAAACTGTCTTTGTTTTTGCTTTTTCATTTATTTTGTCTGCAACAAGAGCATCTTCTGGCAGGATTATTTTTTTGTTTTTGATGAATTTTTTTGCTTCTTTAATTGCAGCCAGGTCTGTTTTGCTTTTTCCGACAGGTATTCCTTTTGCCTGCAGCGCAATATTGCCAAGAACTCCGCCAAGGAATATATGGTTTGCTTTTGGCAGCATTGCTTTTATGAGGTCTATTTTGTCTGCTTTTGCTCCTGATAATATAACGAGGAATGGCTTTTTTGGCTTTCTTGCCTTGTCAAGCAGTTCCATTTCTTTTTGTACAAGGAATCCTGCGCAGCTTGGCAGGTATTGCGGAACACCAGATACAGATGCATGAGCCCTGTGCATTGTTCCGAAAGCATCATTGACATAAATATCTGCGAAGCTTGCAAGCCCTTGCGCGAAAACAGGGTCATTTGCCTCTTCCTCTTGGTGGAATCTTAGGTTTTCAAGCATGCATATCTCTCCTGCAACAAACTTACTGATTTCATCCTCAACATCTGCTCCAATGCAGTCATCAAGCTTTATCACTTGTTTTTTCATGAGTTTTGATATTCTTTCTGCAATTTTGTCCATTCTCAGTTCTTCAACTACTTTGCCGTCCGGCCTTCCGAGGTGAGACATAAGGATAACAACTGCTTTTTTCTTTATCAGATACTGTATTGTAGGTATTGCTTCCTTTATTCTCCTGTCATCAGAAATATTTCCTTTCTTGTCTATCGGGACATTGAAGTCAACTCTTACGAGAACAACCTTGTTTTTGAAATCTAGGTCTTTGAGTGTGTTGAACTGCATTTTAGAGCAAGATTTTGATTATGTCTACCATACGGCAGGAATAGCCCCACTCGTTGTCATACCACCCGCCTATTGAGACGAAATTGTTTCCTGTCATTGTTGTTGCCTGTGAGTCAAATACGCAACTGTTTGAGTTCTTTATCACGTCTGTGCTCACAAGTGGCTCATCTGTGTACTCTATGATTCCTTTCATCTTTTTTTGCGATGCTTCCTTGAATGCCTTGTTTATCTGCTCTACTGTTGCTGGTTTTTTCAGGCGTGCAGAGAATTGTGCGAATGAGCCGTCTATGACTGGCACTCGTATTGCCATGCCATCTATCTTTCCTTTCAGTTCTGGAATGACTTCTATCACTGCTGTTGCAGCTCCTGTTGTTGTTGGAACAATATTCACAGCAGCTGCCCTTGCTCTTCTAAGGTCATCTGATGGCGCATCAACTAGTTTTTGTGTTGCTGTGTATGCGTGCACTGTTACCATGAATCCTTGTTCTATTCCGAAAGCATCATTTAGTACTTTTAGCATTGGAGCCACGCAGTTTGTTGTGCAGGATGCATTTGAGATTATGTTGTGCTTTTTTTTGTCGTAAAGGTGCTCGTTTACTCCTTTTACAACAGTTATGTCTGGGTTTTTTGCAGGCGCTGAAATAAGGACTTTTTTAGCCCCTGCTTTCAGATGGAGCTCAGCCCCCTCTCTTTTTGTGAAGAATCCTGTGCTTTCAACAACAACATCTATCTTCAGTTTTTTCCAGGGCAGGCTCGTCGGGTCTTTTTCTGCAAAAACAAGAATCTCTTTTCCGTCAACAATCAGGGATTTGTCAGTGTAGCTTATCTTTCCTGGAAATCTCCCGTAAACAGAATCATATTTCAGCAAATGGGCAAGTGTTTTTGTATCAGTCAAGTCATTTACAGCAACCCACTGTATTCCTTTTTCCTTGTATCCTGCCTGAAAAACCTGCCTTCCAATCCTGCCAAATCCATTTATAGCAACACGAATCATGATGTCACCTCAATTTTTTATCTTTACCAAGAAATAGGGAGAGAATTATATAAACTTTATTATTAATAGGCTGTGCCCTTCTGAAAGGTGATGTATACAGGCATCATAATAAGTATATGCGAAGCTTTTTAAACTATGAAAATTCACTAGTATTAGGTGGTAAAAATGAATGAAGACAAATCAAAGATAGGGAAAATCTTAGAGGAATGCAACAGCATTAAGACCGTATATCTTGAAAGATAATTATATTATTGTTAAGGATGCAGAACTGACAAAATTTATGTTTGTTCAGGTAAATGATATAATCCCTAAAAGAAAATTCAAGAATAAGAAATTCAGAGTTCTGTAATTTTATCACAGGCAAATCAAAAGATTTATTAAATGTGATGCTCATAACAAAGTCATGAAGTATAAACTCTTGCGCCCAGACCAGATAATCACATTAAGAGATTATCCTGTGCATAATGAGCACATTCTTAAGATTTATTTTAAGATTTTTGTGAAGAACCAAGGCAAGCTATTGCCGCCGTGCCCTGTGATATAAGTCTTTAGGCATACCTCTTGTGAAAGGCAAAAATATAAAATCAAGAAAGTATAATGCCCTATTAAAAGAATTCCTTGAGACGCATCCGCATGCAGAATATTTTCTGCTGGACGGCAGCCATAAGACAACTGCCGCAGCTTTGTCTCACAGATTGATTCCTGCTTTAATTATTGAAAAAGATAGTGATTTTAAAGAAGCAAGAAGATTAATTGAGAAAGGCGAATTCTTCGGCTGGCATGCGGTTGAAAAGTCAATCAAAGAAGCGATTACTGTTCTTGCAAAACATCATCTTGGCACTAAAAAGATGATGACTGTAGAAGACAAAACAAAATTGATGATTAAAAACAGGATTATTCCAAGATATATGATTGTTTTCTTCAAAAGGCGTAATTGCTGTGCTGATAAATCGCCCTAATTCTACTCGCATAGCTTACGAGCTTATTATTACAGTAATGCAGCACAGATAAATTAATATATTTAATTGCTAAGCAAGAAACACATGCTATTGCCGGACATACTATTAAATATAAAAACAGCATTGAAGGTAATTAGCGATAATGCAAGGAGTTGAGAGAAAGCCAGCATATCTTGGAATTTTAAACCAGTTATTGCGCTTTTACAAAAAAATGAAATAGCAGAAGCAGAAAAAATATATCTTGGAGTTGCGCCCACACTTAAGGCCCTGCTTATCTGCCTTAATAGGGTTGCAGGAATATCAGCGGTGAAGATCAAAGTGTATGGCTGTAACAGCGCAACAGGCTCTCCTTGTTTTATAGCGCAGAGGGACAGAAAAGAATTGGATGACATTAATGCAGTGATCGGTGGCGTTGCCAAAATCATGGCATATGCTGCCGCGGGGTTAAGCCCAATCCAAGAAGAACCGCGGCACTATTCTGGAGGCCTCTATGGAACGGTTATTGGCGGAGCCCGAAGGCTGATATTTTACGAGCTGAAGAAAGGTGAATCGGTTTTAGTCTGTGTTTATATTGATGAGAAAACACACAATGATGCAGTAAATAAAGATATTAACAATACTTATCGAAAAATAATTGAAGGAGAACTTACTACTGATAGCTACACTGGCATGCAAAGGATTGATCCAGAAACATTAGAAGATACAGATGATGATTAGCTGAAACAAAGCGTTTCTATTGTGCCTAATGTATAAGGCCCGCACACACTGCTGCCCTGAATCAACTGGTATTGCCCGCGGGGCGTATTTTTGTTGCGCAGGACAGATACTCTCTTATTTTTATTTTTGAAAAGCATCTGCTCCTCAAAATTCCCTTCGTGCCATAAGCGTTTGAAAGCCTCAGCTGCTTTTTTTGCATTTTCAGAACCGATATCAGAATGACATGTGAATTCATATGCTACGTAAAGGCCCTCTTTGCTGCCTTCTTTTTTAAAAAAGTATTTCAATGATACTGGATGAAGGCTGTTCGCTACAATTTCCAAAGAAACAGTTCTATCATCAGCTATCCTGTCTGCAAAATATTCTAAATCAGTCGGCTGAAGTGGCAGATCTGCTGTTCCAAGAATTGTTATTTCTCCCCCCATTGGGGGAATATCAGATTTCCTTGGTATATAAAGCTTTTCAGTTATATGCATATCATATCATATAATGCCCTAGCTTTATAAAGCTTTTGTAACTTGCAAGTGATTACTCACACAGCTTTAATATCGCTTCATGCGCCTTTACAATGTCTTTTTCCTTGACATAAATCAGGAATTCTGGTGGGCAGACGAGCATCTCTTGCAGGTTTATGTCTGCGAGTGCTATTTCGCTTGCGATTCTTGCAAGAACTCCTTTTATCTCAAGTGATTTTGTGCTGAGCTTTACATTTATCTCGCTAAGATTGTTCTGGATGTTTTTGATATGCTCTTTTTCAAATACTTTTTTGGCATCACTCAGATATGGCTGTTCGATAATTACCTTGACTTCTCTGCTCCCTGTTGTTACTCTGATGGATGGGTTGTTTATTGTGCTGAATTTTTTGAAGAATTCAGAGGGTCTCATCTGGAGTGTTATGCATGCAACATTGTTTTTTGTTGATACAACAGCTCCTTTGAAGCATCCAAGCAGGGCTTTTTCTTCTTCTGCAAATTTTTCTTGGCTCTGGAATCTTCTTATTGCTGAGATTACAGAATCAAGCGATGCTCTTAGTAGGTATTTTGAGAGTATGTATTTTGCCAATGCTCTTGTGTTCAGGAGTTTTCTTTGGAGGTCTTTTTGTATTGCCAGGTCACTTTGAAGGATGTGCCAGACTTCTTGGTTTACATTTACTTTGTTCATAAAAAAACAGAATATTTCAAGTGTATATAAAATTTTCGGATTTGTCAATTTTAATAAAAATTTGTCAAAATAATTGTTTTTAAAGAAAATTTGACAGAGGATATATAAACATATATTCAATTACAAGATTATCATAATATCATGGTGTGAGTGAGGAAAAATGAAAAAAAAGGAATTAAGCACAAAAGAACTTGCGATGTATTTGCACATGAGTGTAGAAGAAGCAAAAAGCATGAAATCTTTGCCAGAGAAAACAGAATCTATTGAAAGCAAAGCAGATGCTCCTGTATTAGAAGATCCTGATGCATGGTATTGTGCCAATAAGAAAGAAGGTACGCAGTACAGTATTGATTTTAATGGTGAAAAGTATTGTTTGCTCCAAAAGCATTGTAGGTACCACATGAACAGTGAGCATAAGGTGAAGAAATGCAGTTATAAAAGATAAGTTATTTCTTTAATATTTTTGCAACAAAAAAACCTTCTGTATCATTATCCTGCGGCCACAATCTTAGGCACTTGCTTATGCTTGGGTCATATTTTTCTTTTTCAAACTCAAGTATAGCAGGGCTTCTTTTGATGCTTAGTTTTATATCAGCAATTTTTGCGTCCTGCCTGTTTGCGAGCAGGTAATCAACTATACCTTCATCTTCTTCTGGTTCTAGAGAGCAAGTGGAGTATACGAGTGTTCCTCCTGGCTTTAGTATGTCAAATGCGTGGAGTATTAGTTTTTTTTGCTGGTTTGCAATGTGCTGTATCATTTGTGGATTCCACCAGTTTAGTGTCTTTATGCTTTTTCTTATCGTGCCTGTTCCTGAGCAGGGCGCGTCAAGCAGTATTTTGTCGAACTGTCCTGGTATTTTTTCTCCTTTTGTCTGGATGATTACTGCATTGCTTACTCCGCATTTTTGCAGGTTGATTCCAAGGGCAGCTATTCTTTCTCCTGAGATGTCATTTGCAACAAGCACTCCTTTGTTTTGCATTAGTTGTGCTATTTGTGAGCTTTTGCTTCCTGGAGCAGCGCACATGTCGAGGACAATATCTTCTGGTTTTGGCTCAAGGACCAATGGAGGTATCATTGATGCTCCTTCCTGAACATAATAATAGCCAAGCATGTGCTCAATTGTGTTTCCTACATCTAATCTTCCTTTTTTGTGTTCTATCCAGAATCCTTCTTTGCACCAGGGTATTTGCTCGAGAATCCAGTCTTTGCTCAGTCGTTGTTTTATTTCTTCAACTGTTTTTTTCAAGGTGTTTATCCTGATTGATTTTGGAAGGAATGAAAGCGAGTATTTTCTGAATTCTTCCCAGTTAGTCAGGGCAGAGTATCTCTCTATGAATTTTGGCTTGAATACAATTGTTTCGTTTCCTGGGATTGGTGTTAGTTTTGGCATACAAGAGTGCATTAATGGATATTATATAAAAGTTTTGCAAGAAAAGAGTAAAAAATAAATAATATTTGTTTGTTTTTGAAAATCCTAGTAAAGGTCCTGCGGACAGTGAGCGCTCGCAGTAAAGCTGCTCGCGAGTTATATTATAGAATAACAGTCAGCATATGGTTATGTCACTGTGCCCTTGGCACCTAAATAAAGAGTTAAGAAAATTAATAAGCATTATAATTTTTTACTCACATATATCCCATCTTTCTTATATCCAAATTTCTTATAATACTCTCTTACTCCTATTCCTGATATGACAAGCATTTTTTTGCATTTGAATTCTTCTTTTGCAATTCTTTCTGCTTCGAGCAATAGTTTCTTTCCAAGGCCTTTGTGCTGTATCTCTCCTTTTTCTCCGATAGGGACAGCTGTTCCATATACGTGCAGTTCTCTTATTCCAGCTGAGTTTTTTGTGATTTCTGGCCTGAACGGTTGGTATGGTATTCTGAGGCGGCAGAAGCCAAGCAGTATGTCATTTGTTTCGTCAACTGCTGAGAGGAATATTTCTTTTCCATTGCTTGCTTCGTAATCAATTCTTTTTATCTGGACTGCTTTGAAGTCAATTTCTCTTCTTTTTGGCTCTCTGCACCTGATGCATCTGCATTTTATTTTTTTCTCTTTGAGTATTTTTGAGATATACTGCCTCAAATTTGTTCTGTCAACTCCTGCTGCAATCATTGTTGTTGGTATGTCTCTCTGGACTCTCATTATTCTGCAGTATTCTGGGATGAATTTTTTGGCTTCAACAAGCATCTGGGCTGCTTTTTCAGTTGTCAATGGCGAATATTTTCTTTGTTTCCACAAATCAAACAGCTCTGTTCCTTCTATCACCATACATGGATAAATCTTAAGTGCGTCTGGCTGGAAGTCAGGATTTGTGAATAATTCCTTGAACATGTCTAAATCTCTTTCATAATCAGAGCCAGGAAGGCCTGGCATCATGTGATATCCTACTTTGAGGAAAGAATCTTTCATTAGCTGTGTTGCTTTTATTGTGTCTTTTACAGTGTGGCCTCTTTTGATTTTCTTCAAGATTTCCTCGTAGACAGTCTGTGCCCCAAGCTCTACTCTTGTTGTTCCGAGCTCGAGCATTGTGTTGATTTCTTTTTCAAAGCAATAGTCAGGTCTTGTTTCAAGGCACATTGCTACGCATCTTATTTTTGCTTTTTCATTTCTTTTCTGTTCTTTTTCAAGCTCTGATTTTCCTTTCAATGCAAAAACTCTTTCTTGTATTCTTTTTACTCTCGCTTCATCTTTCATTTCTCCTGGCATTTCAAAGAATTCTTTGTATTTCTTGAAGTCAAATTTTCCTTTTGGGAAGAATTCTTTTCCGAAATCATTCATTGCTTTGAGGGCGTAAGTGATGAATTCTTTCTGGTACTGCAGGTCAAAGCTTGGGAATGTTCCTCCCATTATAATCAGTTCTATTTTGTCTGGGAAGTGCCCGAGTGCAATGTATTGCTCAAGACGATTAAAGACCTGAAGGTATGGATCGTATTTGTTTCTTATTGCTCTCATTGTTGCTGGCTCTCTTCCTGTATAGCTCTGGGGTATGTCTCCGAATGGGCTTCCTGGCCCTCCTGGGCAGTACATGCATTTGCCGTGCTTGCATGCAAAAGGATAGCTCATTATCGCGATTACTGCAACTCCTGATATTGTCCTTATAGGTTTTGTCACGAGTTTCATTTTTTGTGCATCTTCAGGTGTTGCGTGAAGCAGTATCTGTATGTCAGTCGGCGGCTGCACCACATTATGCTTCTTGCAGAGCTTGTTCTTTAGCTTTGAGAATTCATCTTTAGAGAGCTTCTTCTGCTTAAGTGCATCAATAAGTTCTGTGTATAGCTCTTTCTCATTCATAACATAAGATGGAGATTAGAGGTTTAAAAACATTTGCTCAATTGGCATTATACGTGGTGTATATGAGCTCGTCTATCTCAAGTTCTGTTCCTGGCTGTACATAGAAGTCAAGCCTGAATCTTGTTCCTGTAAATGATTTCTCACTGAGTATGCATGAATCAACGCATGCATAATTGAATAAGCCTGAGATTGTCAGGTATCCTGGTGGCAGTGCCTCAAATCCATAAAGTGTGCCTGCCTCTATTATTTTTAGTGTTGGGGGGCTTTGTTTTGCTGGGAGCGCGTCTCCTGTCACGCTCAGTCCGGAAACCCCTCTTGTGAATTGGTAAAACCCTCCTATTGTTGGGATGCTTCCTGTTATCTGGTTTATCCTGCTGCTTGCCTTCTTGATATTGGTAAACACTAGATTGCTTGTTCCGCGCTCATTGTTCAGGTAAGTAGTCACTGTTCCCTTGCCTGTTATTTTTCCGCTGAGTGATATTGATGTCAGGCGTACTGGAAAATCTGAGTATAGATAATAGCTTTTGCTCTCTGTAATTATGAGATGTAGTGGCTGGCTATGGATGTTTGTGCTTGCATAGCCTATTATCTCTGGACGCGAGATGAAGAGTGAGATAAGCAGCAAAAGCGATATAAGTAATGCAAACTCAATTTTTATGTATTTTCTCCTTGTTTCAGCAATTTTTTCTATCCAGCTCATTCTTGTTAAATTATTAATTTTATCATGTCAAAAAAGAGGTCGTCTCTTTCTTTGCAGGTTCCATTGCAAGCGATTATCTCACTCCATTTGTTAGATGCTGTTTTTGAGCCAAGTTGTTCTATTGCGTCATTTGCTGCTGCCAGGGCTTTGGAGAACTCTACTATGTTCTCCCCTCCCCAGAACCTTTGTACAACAAGTATATTAAATATTAGGTCACTATTTGCTATTTCTTCTTTTCTTTCTTGCACTATGACTGCAATTAGGTTGAAATAGTCATCTGGAACACACCCTTTCTGTAGGCATTCGAGCAGTGTCTGCCAGGATTCTGATATTGCTTCGTTATGGAGTGACTTTACTGCTTTGTCTATGCTTGTAACTGCCTTTGCCCTTGCAACAGAGTCGTCTGCCTTTTGCTTCAGGTCAATCACATTTAAGACAAGTGTTGAGGCATCTGCCTGGTTCTCCATTAAAAAGCTTAGTGCGACAGCGAGTGCTGTAATTATGATTCCAAGACCAAGCACTCCTATCACCACTGTTTTTACGCTCATCAGCTATTGCATAGAATTTGGGCTTTAAATACTTTTTGAAATTTAAAAAGGCTAAAAGAAAATAATATTTTATTTCTTTGCAGCTGCTTCTTTTGCTGGCGCTGCTCCTGCTGCTGGTGCTGCTGCCCCTGGGGCTCCTGGTTTTGCTCCTTTTGCTCCTGCTGCGCCTGCTGCTGCACCTTCTGCTGGCAGCAGTTCGTCTATGATTGCGGTTGGTATCTTTGCTTCGACAAGTTTTGCTTTGATTGCTCCTCTTGGCTGTCCTTCCATTCCTGCAATGATTGCTTTTGCTTGTGACTCGTACATTGCTCTCTTCTTTGTGATGTCTTCCTGCAGTCTCTTCTTTTCTTCCTCGAGTTTTTTGAGTTCTTCTGCGCTGAGTTCTGTCTTCATTGCCTTGATTTTGTCTGCGAAGGCTCCTTTGTTTATGTCTGCAATAACTTCTCTTGCCTGTTTTCCTTCAACAAGGACTCCTATTCCGTCGCATGTGCCTAGTATTTCTTTTACTTTTGCGAACATGTCTTTTCCTAGAAGCGTGTCAAATTTCATTTTTGCGATTTTGATTACCTGCTCTATTTTCAGGTCAGCAACTTTTTCTGATAATGGGTTTGATGAGAATTTCTCAACACCTGCTTCTTTCTTTACCAGGGCAGATACTGGTGGTGTTCCTACTGTGACTGTGAATGACTTGTCTGTTTTTACAATTACTTTGATTGGGACCTGCATTCCTTTGAAGTCAGCTGTTTTCTTGTTTATCTCAGAAATGACCTGTCCGATATTGACTCCCAGGGGTCCTAGGGCTGGACCTAGTGGTGGCGCTGCTGTTGCCTTTCCTCCCTCGACCAAACATTCAACTGATTGTTCTGGCATTGTATACCCCTGATATGAAAGATTTGAGTTAATTTATAAGGTTTGCGCTTCCTCGTCGTCAACCTCTGTTTCCTCTGTTTTTTCCTCCTCTGTGGCTTCTGTCTCTCTTCTTATGACCTTGACAGAGTCCATTTTTACTGTGATTGGTATTGGAACTGCTGCTCCGAGGAGCTCAACAACAACTTCTTCTTTTGTCTTGTCTATTCTTGTGATTTTTGCCTGTTCTCTTTTGAATGGGCCTGCTATGATTTCAACAATGTCATTCTTCAAGATGTTCATCTCGCGCTTAACCTGCTCAAGCATATGCTCAATCTCTGCATAATTAACCATTTTCGGCAGAATGCCGCGGGCATAAGGAACTCCAAACGCAGCCTCCTCAGCAGACTGCCTGTCGCCAGCCTCAACGAAAATATAACCCCTCATGCCGTGAGGCCGTATGACGGAATAAACAGCCAGCTTGCGCTTCTTGACACTGCTGACAAGAAAATCCATAACCTGATCCTCCCTGTTAGCATTAGTCCTCAGCGCAAAAATGCGGGGCCCCTCAACCTTTTCCTCCTCAATAACCTTGACCTCTTTTGCTTCCCTTTCTTTTTCTGCTGCTTTTTTCCCCTTCCTCGGCTTTTTTTCTTCAGGCTTTTCCGCAATTTTTTCTTCTCCAACTTTTTTCTCTTCTTTCCCTTCTACTTTTTCTTCCACTTTCTCTTCAACCTTCTCTTCGACGCTTAGAGGGCCCTCTAGCTCTGCCTCCTCACCTTCCATTTCACCAACTGGTTTTTCCTCTTCCATTAAAATCAGATTGTTATTTATTGGTACTGATTGGTCTTGTATTAGTTGTTTTCTTATCTCTTCTGTTGTGATTCCAAATCTCAATGAGTTCATATCCTCTTTATTCACTCTAACCGTAACCTCTCCTCCTTCTATCGAAACTACCAAATCTCCATTTGCGGCTGGATATACAGTTAAAACTCTTTGATCTTCAGGATCTAATCCCTCTGGAAACACTTTCAGGTCGAAACTTTGATCACTGCTTAGTGCTCTTTCTGTTCCTATTTTACACTGATATACGCCAGTTAATGAACCCCCCCCAATTTCAAATCCAGTATTGTTTGCCAATTTAAGTGTTTTAGAAAAAGGTAAAATTTTAATTTTGGGCTTTGGCCGAGAAGGAAAAGATACTTATTTATTTTTAAGAAAACTTTGGCCTGAGAAAATTTTAGCTATAGCTGACCAAAAAGAATTAAATCAATTTGAAAAAAAAGAACGACAATTGTTAAAAAAAGACAAAAAATTGAATCTTTTTTTAGGCAAAAATTATTTGAGGGTAATAAAAAACTACCCAATTATCATCAAATCACCAGGTATTTCCCATTTAATTACCAAACCTTTTATTAGCAAAAAACAAATCATTACTTCCCAAACTGAAATCTTCTTACAAAATTATCCTGGTAAAATTATTGGCATTACTGGTACTAAGGGCAAAGGAACAACTGCCTCTTTAATCTATCAAATATTAAAAACTGGTGGAATAAAAGTAAAATTGGCTTGTAATATCGGCAAACCAGTTTTAAATCTTTTGTTTTCCGCTAAACCGCAGCATGTTTTAGTTTATGAACTTTCCAGCCATCAGCTGTACCATTTAAAAAAATCTCCGGCCATTGCTGTTTTATTGAATATCTATCCAGAACATTTAGATTATTATAAAAACTTCGAAAATTACTTATTAGCTTTCAAAAAATTTGTTAATCACTTACCAAAAAATGGTTTTTTAATTGCTAATAAATATGATAAAAAAATTTTTAAAAATTTTTCAAAAAAAATAAAAAATT
>JAWABT010000013.1:0-13550 GCA_038884515.1 Candidatus Woesearchaeota archaeon
AACGGCAGACTGTGAACGTGAACGGTAAACGTTCTCACCTCTCTGTCCGAAGGACTTGGCTTAGGTTTTTTTTATTTTATATTCTTCAGCAATTCATCCTTTGTTCTGAAATTCTTTTGGCACTCAAAGCAGACTATATGCTTCTTGCCTTTTGAATCTTTAACATAGGTTCCAAGTATTTTCTTCAGGAAGGTTTCTCCTATGCTTTTCCTGCATATCTCGCATTTCATAAGTAAAAAAATAATAGAAATAGTATTTAAAGCTTCTTACTCAAATTTCTTGTAAATTGTTAACATCACTATTCCTGCGATTGCAATTACCGCGACTACTGTCACAAGGTTTCCTCCAAGTGCTCCTCCTGTTGTTGTGACTGCGGCACCTGTTGGTGCAATCATCTTAAAAGTAACAGCCAGGCCTACAAGCACTATTGCTGTTATTACAATGATAAGATTTAATTTTTCCATGAACATTCACCTCTTGCACTTGTTTTGATATTTGATTATTTAAACCTTTCGACTCGGCTCTGTTCCTAAATGTAGGTTAGCAGCCTAAGGTCAAATCCATTCTATTCTGGCATAATGGCTGACAAGAGGGTGGGCTCCATCGGAGAATGTCAGCACGCAATTTTCAGAAGCAGGGATTTGAAGCTGTTAACCCGAGCGCCTAGCGAGATTTAGAACAGAGCCTAACTATTTATTCTTATTCCTTCCCCTTAATTCCACTTTCTCAAGCCTTTTCAATACAGCTTCTGCTTCAGGGTATGTTTCTTTGTATCCTTCAAGGACTGCTTTCCAGCATTCTGAGTGTATTTCGTGGTGTTTTGACTCAAGTGCTCTGTCAAGTAAGTGCAGGTCAACTGCTTTGTCTTCTATTTTTTTTGAAAAAAAGCTAAGCCCGAAATCAATGAAGTGAATCTCATTTGCAAGTATCATGTTAGATGTTGTCAGGTCAGCATGGATTATGTCATTTGCATGAAGTTTTGCAACCTTTCTTCCAATCTCTTTTGACCATTCTATGTGGTTTTTGTGCAAAATGTCTCTTAACTTTTCTCCGGGAACGTGGCTCATGCTTATTCTCATGTTTTTGTCATCTATCTCAATCAGTTTTGGCCCAGGTATTCCTATCTCTGAGAGTTTTGTAATGATTTTTGCCTCTCTTTTTGTTCTTGCTTTTCTTAGGGAGTCGTCTATCTCTTTTATCCTGTAATCCTTGCTTATCCTGTCTTTTAGGACAGTGTTTCCTTCTTTGTACAGGATTGCTTCTGCTCCCTGGCCGATTATTTCTTGCATGAGAATATCTTATTTTGGTTTGTTTAAAAAGATTGTGTCTAATTAACTAATGCCTGGTATGCTGGAGATTGTTCATTCTCTTTTTTCATCCTTAGAAATTCTACTCTTTCCTCTAAAAGTTCATTCTGCCTTTCTTGAGCGATTTTTTCGTGCTTGCTGGCCCATTTTCTACTTATCCTGCCATAATAGCACATAGCCAAGCCAGTAAGTCCTACAACTGCAGTAGAGGCAATTTCTTTGATGCCTATTTCACAATAAGCTTGACGGTATAATATATTGAGTGGTGTGATTGCTAATGTGAGGCTGCCAAAAAGAGTGTATGCATAAGAAACTTTTTTAATGATGTTAAAAGCTCTTTTTTCGCGCCCAGTGCAGTCTATAACTACATCTATTCTTGCCAGGACATCTTTTAAGTTCTCAACTTTACGCCACTCAATAGGTAAATACCACATATTATAATTTAAAAAGAATTGTGATTTAAAAAGATTGCTCTCAAAGTGTGTTTTCGTGCTCCCTGCATATTTTAATGATATTGGATATGTCTGAGAAATCCTTTCTTTCTTCTGACACCAAGGCGCTTATTTCAGCTGTCTTTTTGAAAAATGTATCTAATAAACCTTCAAACTCAGCCATTCTGGCGATTTTTGCTTGCTTATTTGCCGGCTTACCCAGCAGGTGTGCTTGTATTGATTTTTTTATTTTATCCAGGCTTTCGGGCTCATATGTTGCAAATTCAAGTATGATATGCTCAAGGCTTGCAATTACCTGCCTTAATTTTTTGTTGTCCAGATTTGCCTGTGCTCCGCTTAATGCTATTAATTTGGTTTTGAGTCGCATTATGTCTTTTACTGATTCGCTGCAGAATATCTTTAGCTTATCAATCAAGTTATTCATCAAAGACACTTTGACATCAATCTCAACATCTGATGCTTTCAAGATGTTTACTATGTCACGGTCCTCAGCATATTTACTTTATAATTATATCGGTTTTAGAATTAAACCAGCCTGAACATCCTTATCTCAAGGACTGCGACAGGATATATTTTCTTAAGCCCGTCTGCAAGTGTTCTCTGGAATTTCTTCGTGACAAGGTCTCTGATGAACTGCTCATATTTTGTTTTTGCAAGTATCTTTTCAATGTTTAGCTTGAGTTCGTGCCTGATTCTCGCAACAACTCCGCCTTTTGCCCTGCTTCTGGTTATGAGAAGAGGTTTTATTCTTAATTTCTTTCCGTCTTCTGTCTGGACAACGTAAGAATCTTCGATTTTTGACCTGCTTCTTCTCATTAGCTTTCTTGCGGCAGATGGCAGAAGTTCCCAACCAACAATCTCTGTGAGAAGTTTCTCTCCTACTGCATTTTTTATTAAGAACTGTACATATATGCTTTGTTTCTGCGGATCTCCTGTTAGTGTCATCAGGCTTACAGAAACCTTTCTTCCTATCGCATCTTTGATTTCTGTCAGATGTGTCTCCCCTATCTCTTTCTCATTAAATAAAGCGGGCGACACAATGGTGACCCATTTTTTCTTCTGCACAAAGACCGTTGGTCCTTTTGTTTTTGCCATGCTTCTGAGAATTCGTAATTGATTTATAAAGGTTATGTTTTTTTGTTAAAAAACATAATCTCAAAAATCAGGAGATTTTTGTTGGTTATGTTTTTTTGTTAAAAAACATAATCTCAAAAAACCACAGTTTTTTGTTGGTTATGTTTTTTTGTTAAAAAACATAATCTCAAAAAACCACAGTTTTTTGTTGGTTATGTTTTTTAGCTAATTTAATTTATTCTTCTTGTTCAGAGTCAAGTTGCCTGTAGAATTCTTCAATTTCCTTATCCAGCTTGTCATATTCCTGTGAATTGCTGCAAGTATTGTCGTATTTCTTAACATATTCTTCTGGAACATCAAATTCAGCCGGGTTTTGCTGCTTTTTGGTTAATTCCTCGATCTCTTTTTCAAGCTGCGCAATCTGCACATTTATCTCCATAATCTGCTTCTCCCTCAACCTTATCATGCCATTCCACCAAGGAAGATTTAGCTTGTTCGCCATTGATTTTGTTTTAATCATTTCATAAACTTTGTTGTTCATGTAGTTGCGCGCATATGCATCTGCATATTTCTTGTCAAGAAGCCAGCAGGCCTTGTTGATTATTTTTGACACTATTTTGCCATATTTTTGCTCTCTTTTTTCACTGATTTGGTATAAGCACTCTGCCTGTATTGCTTCGCGGCATTTTTCTCTAGGAACTTTGCTCTTGCCATAGCAGGCAACGATTGCATCTTCCAGGCTGAAACCATCCAGAAAGCCAGTAAGCTTCTTATGTAGCTGCCCAATCATCTGGATACTATCACTATTTACAGAATTAATCTTATCAATAGCATAAATTAATGCATTCTTGCTCTCCTCGTTTTTTTCTACTGCGTAAATCGCTTTACCTAATGTAGTCGTCGCATCCATTGTAGGAATACTAGTATTTGGCCCTTTTTAAAGATTATCCCATCTTCAGGTCCTGTTTTGCTCTCTGCAATGCAACCATCTTAAGCCCCATAAGCAGATTACGGTATGCTGAGCCTCTTGCTCTTGGATCCATATCGTTCATCAGGAAGTCATCAAATGCTTTCTCGTGATTTGCAAGCTCTTTTGTTTTTTTCTTCAATGCTGCTGCTGCGCTTTTCTGCTGCAGGACTGCCTCACGCAGTTTATCTATTGCAGCAAGCTGCGCATTATAAGCTGCTTCAAGAAGGATTTCATTTTTTCCTGTCCTTTGCGCTTCGTGTTTTGCAGTTAATAAAGCTGCAGCCACACTCGCGCTCCTTGACTCAATTGCTTTAACGCTTTTTTTCCCAAAAGGCCACCAGTCTGCCATTTTATTTACCTCCCGCCAGTTTTTTTAATTCATGCAGACTTTTTTCTATTTCCTTTATCTGCTTAATCATTTTTTTCTGCTTTGACTTGTCTTTAGAATGCTTTTTGGCAAGCATTATTGCTTTTTTGACATATGTTTTGCCTATGCCATGAAAAGCCTTTATGCTTTTCTTTAGAGAAGGTATTTTAGCCATTTTTTTCTCACCTCAATTTTAAAAAACAATATATAGCGTATTTATAATGTACTTTCTATTTAGTATATGTAAATATTTCTATAATGAAGCAATATTTAATTACTCATGCTCATGCTCTTCAGAATCAAGAGACTTGTAGAAATCCTTGAGTGGGTCATACATGTTGCCTTCGCTTTTATCTTTTTCTTTTGGCAGCTCAATTCCTCGTGCGATTGTCTTAAAGCATTCAAGAAGCTTGCTTTTATTGCCTTCTGACTCTAATTCTTTGACCTTTTCCATAAGCCTGGCCCTTCTTTCTGGTGTCAGGACATGGTGCAGTACTTCATATACTGCTTTTTTGTTTGCACTTGCTTCGTCTGATTTTTGTAATAAATAATTCAAGACAGGTGCAAACAACAGCCACCCTTTTCTTCCCTGCCTTGCTTTGTAAATTTGGTCTCCCCTTATGGAGTCATATGCAATCAGGAAGTCAATATAATCCCTCCTTGCTGCTGATATTAAAAGTGTTGAGAGGTCGATTTTTGCATCTTTCTCGCTTTTAATCTTATCATTCAGGTAATTCCTGTAAAACTTTTTGATGTTTTTTACTTTCTTGGAGCAGTGCTCAAAGGCAATGTCTTGTGCCAGCTCAACCACTTTTTGGCTAAGTTCCTTGTCTTTTGCAATCCACGCATCTGAACAGATTATAGAAAGGTCATTGTAAGGAGTCACTTCAGAAAAGCATTTAGGCTGGTAAGTTGAGTAGAAAGCAAACTGTTCTCCTAATGAATCAGGTATTTCTTCTTCGTATCCTGTCATGATGGTATCTTGATGTTTTTGTCCTTTATAAAGTTGATGCCTTAAATTTCGGAAGAATTACGGATTTAATCTTGTTTGTTTTCATTATTTTGTTTTTCTTTTTTGTGTTTTTCAATTGCTTCTCTGTTTATAGAAAAATTAAATTTGTTTTGAAAATCTATTATCATCTTCATAATTTCTTTTAAGCCGATGACATGGTATCCGAAATTTTCAATCATTATTTTGCCAGCCCTGTTTTGGTCGTGGCTGTACATTAGTTTGTTCAAGAGAGAGCCAATCGGTCCGAAATATTTTTTTCTTTTTGACTGTTTTTTGTAAATATAATCTGCAATCATGATGGGATGGACAATGAATATATACTCATGATAATCAGGCGCTTCTCTGTCTTTTTTCATGGCCAGGTGCAATGCCAGCGCTGACAGGTCAAGCTTTATGTTTGGGTTTGATGAGTAAAAATCACGGATTTCGTTAATATGCACTGCGAGTCCTTTTTTCAAAAAATCCTTGTTGCAGAATTTTTGTACGAATTCTTCAACCCTGCCAGCCAATCCTGTGTCTTCAGAGACGATCTTGCCTGCAGAAGAAATAGCTTCGTCGCTGTAAAGAAGTTTTGTATTTAAAGTTGATTTGTAATCTGAAACTAAATCCTGCTTTTCCCAACCCATAATTATCTAGAAATGGGGATAGTTTAAAAAGATTATTGTAATATAGAAATCAGATATCTAACTCTTTAACTTCTTTTGCATGTTCTTGTATGAATTCTCTTCTTGGCTCTACTTCGTCTCCCATTAGTATTGAGAATATTTCGTCTGCATGGACTGCGTCTTCTATTGTGACTTGCTTCAGTAGTCTTGTTTTTGGGTCCATTGTTGTGTCCCATAATTGTTGGGGGTTCATTTCTCCAAGGCCTTTGTATCTTTGTATGGATACTCCTTCTGTTCCTATTTCTTTTAGTATTTTTTCTTTTTCATCGTCATTGTATGCATAAAGCACTTTTTTGCCTTTCTGTATTTTATATAATGGCGGCATTGCTATGTATATCTTCTTTGCTTGCAGTAATTCTTGCATCTGCCTGTAAAAGAAGGTCAGTAGCAGGCATGCTATGTGGTTTCCGTCAACATCTGCATCTGTCATGATTATTATCTTGTCGTATCTTAATTTGGTGATGTCAAATTCTTCTCCTATTCCTGTTCCTATTGCTGTTATCATTGTTCCTATTTCTTCGTTTTTCAGGACTTTGATTAGTCTTGCTTTTTCTACGTTGATTATTTTTCCTCGCAATGGAAGTATTGCCTGGAATGCCCTGTTGCGGCCTTGTTTTGCGCTATTGTGTACGAAAATCCCACATGCGAGGGCAAAGTTGTGTGTTCCCGGCACTTCTATATCATATACATCCATTGGTTCATCAAGCCAAATTATTTGCTTTATTTTGTGATTGTAATTCATAATTGCTTCTTTAAGTCTGGTAGCATCGTTATCAAAGAACCGTTCGGTAAATGTCCTGAAAGAAAGAATGTTTTTGTTATTCAGCGTTTTTCGCCTGCGCTCGAATTCAGCAGAATCAATTTGTTTTGTTTCTTCATATATTCTTCTTAGCAGTTTTATGGTGTTATCAAAATACGTCTGGTCGTATGCTTTTTTGCGCTTGGTTCTGAACTCAGGTGTCCATTGTTCTTTTGTTTTTTTGCTTCTCCATTTTTTCAGGTCCTGGTTAGTCCATTGTTTTTTTGCGAGTTTGGATAATGCTGTTTTTTTCTCAGGATGCATTTCAAAATATTTCTTTACGCGTTCTGCTTGTTTTAATCTGTTTTCAGAGGATGCCCAATATTCTTTTTGTGCTTTGTCAAGTATTTGTATGGATTTTATTTTATATTCCGGATTTTTATTGTAGAATTCAAGGAATTTTCTTACCATGTATTTTTTATATTCTTCATTTTCCCATTGTGCTTTTGCACGCTTGCTTAATTCGTCTTTCATTGCAAGAAGTTTTTTGCTTATTCTTTCCCTGAATTCTGGCGATTGCCTGATTTTTCTTAATTTATCCTGGACATCCTTACGAGATAATAGTTTATATGCAAGCACATTGTGAAGCATGATGTGCTCTTCCTTTGTCATTCTGCAGAGATTTGTTGGATTGTTGTTCATTTTGTTGAAATCTTTGTGGTGCCTGTGTTCTCCCAAAGCTTCGTAAATGCCATTTCTCAGGTTATACTCGTCAGATAGGATGTGGGTGAAAATCCAACGTGATTCAGCAGGATCAAAAACTAATTCGTAGCCTTCGATTGCGATTCTTTTACCTTTTCGTGAAATTTGTCTGCGTAGTGGCATCAATGAATCGCTTGCTTTCAGGTCTTTTGCTTCTTTGAATGAACCGTCTCTTTGCATGAACAAATGGTCTGGCGTGCACACAATTTCCTCGCCATCATCCAGTGTGATTTTAATGACTTGGGCATTCTTTTTGGTTATTCTTGGATTAATTATGCGTTGAATTCCGATATGGCCGTCATGCATAATTGTGTAGCAGAAATTTTCTTTGCCTTGCTCATATTCAGCAACAAGCTCTTTAAATGTGATATTTCTTCCATCTGTTAGCGCGATTTTTGTGTCCCCTGAAAAACATCCGCCCGCGCTGTCTCCTTCTACAAGGAATAGTTCTGATTTTGCTGGGTCTTTTGATGAGCAGTCTGCTAGCTTGCCTGGCAGTGTGCTGACATCAAGTAGGCCTTTTCTTCTTACGAGTTCTCTTGCTTTTCTTGCTGCTTCTCTTGCTCTTGCTGCATCAAGGCATTTGCTTACTATTAGTTTTGCTATTGATGGGTTTTCTTCAAAGAATGCTGCGAGGTTTTCTGTGGCGACAGAGTCTACTATTCCTTTTACTTCTGAGTTGCCGAGTTTTGTTTTTGTCTGGCCTTCAAACTGAGGATTAGGTATTTTTACAGAGACAACAGCAGTTAGCCCTTCTCTTACATCATCTGCAGTTAGTTTTTCTACTCCTTTGCCGAACATTCCCTGTTTTTCTCCGTAATTGTTTATGCATCTTGTGAGTGCTGTTTTGAATCCTGAAAGGTGTGTTCCGCCTTCGTGTGTGTTGATGTTGTTTGCAAAGCTGAATACTGTTTCTGCATAGTCTGTTGTGTATTGGAGTGCGATTTCTATTGTGAGACCGTCTCTTTTTGCTTCAAAGTGTATTGGCTTTGGGTGAAGTGCTGTTTTTTTCTTGTTTAGGTAGAGAACAAATTCATTTATTCCGCCTTCGTATTTGAATTCGAGTGTTTTGTCTATTCTTTCATCTGTTAGTGTTATTGCCACGCCTTTGTTTAAGAATGCGAGCTCTCGTAATCTTGTTTTTAGGATGTCAAAGCTCCATTCGTTTGGCTCCATTATTGTGAAGTCTGGCTTGAATTTCATTAGTGTGCCTGTGCCTTCTGCAGGCCCGACTTCCTGCATGTCTGTTATTGGTATTCCTTTTTCAAATTCTTGCCTGTATAGTTTTCCGTTTCTTTTGACTTCTGCTATGAGTTTTTCAGAAAGTGCGTTTGTGACGTGGATGCCTACTCCGTGCAGTCCGCCAGATACCTTATAAACGTTCCTGTCAAACTTGCCTCCTGCGTGGAGCACTGTTAAAGCGACTGTGAGCCCTGGCTTGCCTAGTTTTGGGTGTATGTCTACTGGAATGCCTCTCCCATTGTCAGAGATTGTTATAAAGCCGTCTTTCCCTATTATTACATTTATCTTGTTGCAATAGCCTGCTAGTGCTTCATCTATGCTGTTATCTATTGCTTCATAGGCAAGATGGTGCATTCCCCTTATGTCAGTGCTTCCTATGAACATTCCAGGCCTTTTCCTGACTGCCTCAAGGCCTTCTAGAACATGTATTTCCTTAGCGCCATAACTGGCATGCTCGTGTGGTTCTGGCTTGGTTGTTTCAATTTCCTGCTTGTTTTCTTCTGCCATATTTTCACTATTTTGGTTAAGTAAAGAGAATATTTTTCACTCACCTCTATTAAAAAGAACTGTCACTCATTTATAAACCTTTTGATTGTAAAATGGGTTTATACGGGCCATAAACCTCGAAAACAGCGTTTTTACAGCGAGGAAAAAACAATTATTTTAAATATTATAGAAATATCTTGTCCGTCATTAATGTTACAACTCAAAAGTGACAAAAATAGAAAGGTTTAAATAAAAGGAATGTTTTAGAATATCATATTCAAAGGTGCTTAGCAAATGGAATCAGAAGCAACAAAGCTGGTGAGCAAAAAGAAGCTTTTTGAAGACGGCAATCCATATACTGTTTTCTTTAAGGGCAGGCACCCGTTGTATGCTCTTGCTCAGGAATATCTTAAAGCGTTTTCTGGCAGGGATGTGCATCCTGCAAAAATGAATTTTGATAAAAACCTTGACTTAAAAGACAGGTTTCGCGCTCGCATGTTGTCCTGTGCAAAATCACTTGATCCAAAAACAGTTGTCATGCTTCTTCCTTTGCCAGTCATTAGGAAGCTGACAGGCGATACTGTTGAAATACGAATGGATGATGGAAATGGCAGCTGCTATGATGCTATTGAAAACAAGATAGAGGCAAAAGGAACTCATGATTTCTATCACGAAATAGGACATTTTTACTGGAACAAGGCAATAATACCAATAAACGAGCCTGAGCAGAGAAAAGCAGTCCAGAACTCACTGTCAGCTGACAAGACGCGCAGGATTGCTCTTGAAGACAGGCTAATACCAGCAGTGCACAAAAAATACGCACAGCTTGTTGGGGCTCATTCAGGACAGTTCTTGTTTCCAGACGGCACTTTTTATGCAAGGATGAATGACCTTGATGAGCATTTTGCAAGAAATTTTGATTACTTAGTCAGAGGGCAGCCTTTAGAGGTTCTTGATAGGAGCAAAGCATCACTAAAAGACCTGCTTGACTTTTATCAAGAAAATGGAATAATAGATGTTGAGTTCAGGAAGTTCTATGAAGCATCAATGCAGGAAAAATATGGAGTGCAGGACCTTAAAAGAATAAGGCCGCCTTATGATATGAAAGACGGCAATCCCCTGAAATTAGATGAGATTGCAGACCTTCTTGTGTTCAAGAAAAGACTGAAAAGCTTCTCTGCATACGGACTGAGCAGGCTTCCAAACCTTCCTTTAGATTTAGAAGTTAGCTTGAGGCTTGACATAACACCTGAATTTGCAGGATACTGCCTGGCAAAAAACAAAGATAAAGTCATAGAATCACTGCAGTATGCTGGCACAGGAAGCAGGGAGATAATTGAGAGAATAAGGAAGAGCTGAAAAATCAAAACCCTTCTGCAAGGCAAAGAGCACCGTTTCCTTTTGTGTAATACATTTCCCCCATCTTTTTAAACTTCTGCCAATTTTTGTATGCCTATGATGGAGAAAGAAGAAACTATAGTTGAGGCAAGTAAGTATTTTGCAATGCTTTCTGAATACAGGTCTGCAAAAGAATATGCTGCAAAAGGCAATGTTGACAGGGCAATGGTTTCTGCTGTTAAGAGCTCTGTATTGTATAATTCATTAAAGAAGGCAGGATTTATTGATAATCTTCCAGAAGAAGACCTTCTCTGTTTTAAAGGTATTTGTGATGATTTTGTTCAGGCAATTGCTGCAGAGGCATATCTTGCAGCTTCTGAAACAGCATTGAAAGAAGGAAATATCAAAAAATCCCAGTCAAACTACTGGCTGATAATGCCAGGAACAGAATTGAGGCAGTATCTTGATTCAGAAAATGGTGAGCTTGCAAAAAGGGCTAAACGGCTTGACAATCTTCTGCAGTTTGTAAACCAAAAATATTTTAATTGATTCTATAAAACTATCACTATGGCAAATAATAATTTGTTTGAAGAAGCAAAAGCAAGCTATCAAAGAGTTATTGATGTAATCTTAAAAGCAGGCGAGTGGTCATCAAAAGGCAGCATTGCAAACACGTCTTTTGCAGTCAAGAAGGTTATTGAATCACTCAGGGATTTCGGGCATTATCTTAATGAACTGAATCGTAATTTTCTGCTGTTCAGGTTTATAGATGAGTGCAGCAGTCCTTATGCTTATGATGAGCAGCTCTCAAAATTCTTGTCTTATGCCAGGAATCCAGACACTTTTCTTGCAGAAGCATATCTTGTCTCGGCTGAAAAAGCACTGCAGAAAAATGAAATGTCAGGCGTGGCAAGTGCATACAAGCAAATAAAGAAAGGAGAAAACCTGCGGATTCTTCTTGACGCGCAGGATTCTCCAGAGCATAACCTGAAGGAAAGGGTTGAAAAGCTGGATAAGCTGGTAAGTATTATTCAAAATCAAAATTCTTGTCTGCCATAAAATTTATATAAAAGAAAAGTAATTATTCTAATATTCAGAGGTGATAAAATGTTAAAAGATTGCGATTATAATAAAGTAAGAATTCTGCATGACTTAAGCAGACTGGTCTGGCACATAAAGAGGTTTGCAAAGAATGATGCAAAGAAAGGAAAGCATGACGAGTGCCATAAGCTTATCAGCAGCTTAGAGAAAGACCTGGAAAAATATGTAGACAAGCTCGCGCACTATGTGGGGAAGAGCTTGTCAAAGTGAAAGCGTTTATAACTGTTTGTAGTTAATCAAAATGCTAGTATTTAGCACTTACAACCCAAATGCTTTCTCGAACTCTTTCATCTGCCTGAATTTTCCCAAGAAATCACACCCTTTTTCAGTGATTATGAGATAAGTGTTATTGTTATTTTTTATTTCCTGGACAAGCTCGCTTTTCAGAAGGTCATCTATGTATATCTTTAGCTGGCCGTGGGAGAGATTTGCCTTATACATAAGGTGTGTCTGTTTAATTCTCCCACCTTTATTCTGGATAGATTCCAGCATGTCACTTATGATGTCTGTTCTGCTTCTTCTTGCCATTTTTTAATACCAAAATAAATGCTATCAGTAAAAGCACAAACCCGACCAGCTGTATTATCTGAGACACAACATAGATTGTTCCGTGATAATATGCGAAAATAAATATAGCTTGGCTCGCTGCCCAAATTGTGAAGCTGACAAAAAGCAGCTTTGTTATCTGGTTTCTGTTCTCTCTGCATTTTCTATAGTATATGTATGCAATCATGCCGAGCAGTATTAGTGCAGTGAGGTGAGAGACAAAATGAGCATACCTGCTGAACACAGTTGCTATTATTATCAAGTATAATATTAGGATATGGTTCATTGTTGATTTTTTATTTAGAATCAGGTAAAGTATGTACAAGCCTATAAGCAAAAGAAGATAATGCGCATAATGGCCTGCTAAAAATAAAATATTTGATACTCGCACTGTTTTGTACGTTATTGTTAGGAAGCCAAATGTTTTTGTGATTTCAGTGCTGTATGAAAGAGAGAAATTTGTGACTATTTTGCTGAGAAATGAAATCGCGATTATCAGAAATGAAAGCCCAAAATAAAGATAATTCTGGTTATCCTGCTTCTTGAAGAAATAAAATCTAAGGCTGAATGCTGCAATAAGCAAAAGCGTCAATACGCTGAAAATGCACATCCATATTTCCTTTTTAAGAAACCAGTTTGGACTTAGAACCAATTCTACCATACTGCTGGCTCATTTTTTCTAATTTATAAATCTTATGCAAATAACTCCTGTTAGTTCTTTTCATAGGGTATTAATAAATTACTTTCTAAAGTATTTTTTTGGTGATAAAAATGTATAAAAACATATTAAAAAGCTTGCTTGCACTACAGGATTACGAGGCAAAATACATGCAGTGGCTCTGGCTTAAAGAGCAGAAGAGCAGGCACTGGTTTTAATTATTACTGATAAGATTTAAATAGTAGATGTATTGCGTGCTATACTTATGAAAAAAGAGGCAATTATCCTTGGCTTGATTCTTTTGCTTAATCTTGTTTCTTGTGCTCCTCAAACTCCGCAGGTTGTTATCCATGAGTTCTACAATAGTGGCTGCCCTCACTGCCAGGCACTTAATAAGTGGGTTGAGGAAGAGGCGAAGGTAAAGTATCCTTCTGTCACTTTTGTGAAATACGAGACTTCTGACAGGGCAAATGCAGAGAAGTTCAGGACAATGGCAGCTGCATTTAATACAGGTGCAAATGCTGTTCCGACTGTCTTTATTGGCGAAAAAGTGATTGTTGGGTTTGACAAGGAAGGAATAGAGGCAGAGATTCAGGGATGCCTTGTTAAGAAATGCATTGATGCAATCACCAAGGTTCCTGGATTAAAATGAAGATACAATACAGGAAAGGGTTTGGATTTGGATTGACTTCTGGAGTGATAACAACTCTTGGATTGATTGTCGGGCTTGATGCAAGCACTCAGTCAAGGTTCGCTGTTTTGGCAGGCATTTTTGCAATTGCAATTTCAGATGCATGCTCAGACGCCCTGGGAATGCACATATCTGAAGAA
>JAWABT010000014.1:0-13546 GCA_038884515.1 Candidatus Woesearchaeota archaeon
AAGATATAATCAAGAAATATAATCTTAGCAATAACTTAAAGCCAATAAAGGTTGTTGCTCATGTTCCTAACGGCAATAGATTAATTGGGGTACTTGACAGAACCCCAAGGAACGGTAAGCACACAGTTGTCATATTGGGTGTGTCGAATTACAACGGAAAGCTCAAATAAGTAGAGGGGAACATCTTGGATTTAGAAAATAAACTAATAGACTTGCTTAATCAAAGCCAGCAAATCAAGACTGAACAGCTGTGCGAAATCACAGCAGCCCCTAAAGATATTGCTGTAAGTGCAATTTGTGCCTGCCTGAATTATCCCAACCTCAATGCTCTTCTTGCAGCATATAATGTTCCAGATGCACGATATGAAAAAAAGCTCTTATCGTATGCGCCTGCTGATATGCAAGACCATCACGCAATATACTGGATGCTAACTTTAGGAAAAATGCATTCCAAAACTGCTTTTGATAAGATTAAGCATTATACAAAAACAAGTCTTTTTCACCAGGCATTCATCTCTATGGCTGAGATCGATCTTGCACGAACAATGGTGATTTTTGAAGATTTTCTTGACAAACACTGTAACAGGTATGATACAAGCAATACGACCTTTTGGCATGATTCTGGATTTAATACCCTTGTATTATTGCTTGAGCTGTATCCTTCTGCAAGAGATCTCATAAAGAAGTATGATCTTTCCAAGCATGAGAAAAAGAAAAAACTCGTGCAGGATGCATTGAACTATAAAGAATAAACTGGATTAATTATTTTTATTCTTGTTATGCCAGGAAGTTTCTGCTCTATAAAGCCAGGTATCTTCTGTGGCTGAGCAGGTGGACAGCTGGCAAGTATGCTGAGGTCCTGCGATTCATCGATTTTAAAAAGAATTATCTTCTCGATCCTGACTGCGCCGACTGCTGTGAAGATATTAATCAGTTCTTTTCTTTTCGTCTCAATAATTTCTTTAAACAGGCGGGGATTGCGGCCGGTAAATTTCGTTGATAAATATAATAGATGTCTGGGCTGTGCAATGTGTGCGACTCGTTGCATACATTTTTCTATCAGGTCAGACATTCTTGAGGTCAGTATGAAGCAGGGCACAAGCCGGTCTGTGCTAGAAAGCAAGAGATCTTTCTTCATTTCAGCAGCTCTTTCTTTGCTTACTGCTCGCCCATAAACTTGCTTGAGCAATTCTTTTATTTTTGCCTCAAATTCAGAAACCTTTCCAAGCATCTTGCTGGCACTTGCTTCATGCGTCTTTAGAAGCTGCAGCTGTTTTTCCAGTAGTTGCCTGATTCTTGGCACGAATGCAGGTTTGATTGCATATTTTTTCTGTTTAAGCTCTGCATCAAGTATCAGCATTTCTTCCCAGGCTGATTTTTGCTCTTGCAGTAATCTGAGCAGACTGTTTAGTTCCTCCTGAATCTCTTTATTAGCAGTGCTCTTCAAGGCATCTTCAAGAATTTTGATTGCATTGATTTCAATTTTTTTCTCTTCCCCTTGTAGCATATGCTCAATGTTCAGTAGATTCTCAAATAACTTCTTTACATCTTCTCCTTTAATCCCAAATTTCATTGGACGGAACCGGAAAGAATATCACTACATTTACTAATGAATATTTAACGAGAGAAGATGATTGGAGTAATTGGAATAATCATCGCGCTTATTACAAGATAGATCTGAAATCGATCAGGGAACATAAAGTCAATACTGGCTTAGAGACGCTTATTGAAGGTGAAGGCTATGTATCAAATTTGCCCTATTGGGGAATAATGTTCTTACCTGTAAAGATAGGGTCTAATGAATTTGGTGTGAATGTTGGAGGTGGTGCAGATACAACTTTTGATTACTATCCTGAAAATGATGTTTTTGATGATTTTGTTAATTTGAAAGCGCATTGTATTCCAGGCAAAATTTCAGGATCTGTTGGATATTCTGTAAGAGTAGACACTTTTGACAGGATTGAATCTTGGCCAGATGTACATGAAGTTCATGAAAAAATATTTTCAAACAGGAGTAATATTCATTTCGGAGGAGGATTAGGTTCGACCGGTGGTGCAGAAGTTTTGTTAGATTGTGTTGGTAATTTTCAATGCATTCGAACAAGCGGTGTGCCTTACACAGACTCCAAGAATTTAATGCACGAAAGCAGATATCATGATAATAGCAATTACGGCAAATATTCTTGTTTAGCTTCTTTTTTTGCAAGCTATCAAGATGTATTCTTTCTTAAATTAAGCGGAAAATATTCATATAAACATTCTTGGGGCAAAACAGAGTATACTTGGTCAGTGCCTGCTTGGCAGGCAGGAGCTGAAAGAACATATCTTAATGAGAATTGTGAAGAAGGCTTTGGAAAGCTAGTTTGTCTCTTTCCTCTGCCATTTAATCATGGGAAACTTTCTTTAACTAATGAGAATCCAGGAAATTTCTTTGGCTTACTGGATGTAACACTTGATAAAAATCAATATAATGCACAATTTTCTTTCATCATACAATCAAAAAGAAACCAGCTAGCCCAGCTTTTTGCAAGACAGAGTGCAGAAGCATTTCCTTTCAGCCAAATGTATCTTAGGAAAAAAATAAAAGAGCAAATGTATAATCCTAATGAATATAATTTTGCGGTAAAAAAATACACGCGATTCTTTTATAAAATCAATTTAGGCTTGAAGACAAACGAGCTTGACCAGACTAAAGTTTATGCATATGAACCAAGGTTTGTTTATTCAGATCTAGGTCTTGATATGATACAGGATGTAGGCATTTTCAAGCTTAGGGTAAATTCGCTTTTTGAGAGAAGGGTTGCTGCAGCCCATATGTCTGGCATAACTGCTCCCCAAGAATACCCTAATAAATTAAAACTGGAAATCAGCTTGTTCGGATGTACAGAGCTATCCTTATTTTACGAGACTGCATGGGAAAAACTTTCAGAATTCAAGCACGGTCAGCATACTCTCGGTTCTTCATTTGGCTTGTGCTTTTGATTAATTAGGGCAAATCAAAACTCTTATAAACTCTCCCTAATTCTCTCGTCTTATGCCAGAAGAAATAGAAGAACTGACAGAAGAAGACCTGAATAACTGGAGAAAGGCAGGGAAGATAGCAGCAGAAGCCTTGGAGTATGGAAGAAATTTAATCAAGAAAGGTGCAACTCTGCTGGAAGTTTCTGATTTAGTTGAGAAAAAGATTTTTGATTTAGGTGGAATGCCTGCTTTTCCTGCTCAGATTTCTTGCGATCATATTGCTGCTCATTATTGTGCAGAGCCAGATGACAAGACTGTCTTTGAAAATCAATTGGCCTGCTTGGATGTCGGTGTTCATGTTGAAGGAGCAATTGGTGACACTGCCTGCACAGTTGATTTGAGCGGCAAATGGACAGACTTGGTCAAGGCAGCAAGAGATGCAGTCGACAAAGCAATCAAAATCACGCAGATAGGAACAACTCTGGGAGAGATTGGAAAGACGATCCAGGAGACAATAAACAGCTATGGTTTCACTCCGATTAAAAACCTTAGCGGCCACGGATTGGGCTTGTATGATATACACACCCCGCCAACCATCCCAAATGTCGCGACAGGAGACAAGACAAAGCTAGAAAACAACATGGCTATTGCAATCGAGCCTTTCTCGACAAATGGTGCAGGCATGGTCTATGAATTAGACAGGGCGAATATCTTCTCATTAGTCAATCCAAAGCCAGTCAGAAGTAACATGACAAGACAAGTGTTGCAGTTCATTGTTGAAAATTACCAGACTCTGCCGTTCACAACAAGATGGCTGACAAAGAAATTCCCCCAGGGCCAGGTTAATTTTGCATTAAGAGATTTATTGAATAATGAAATCATCAGGCAATATCCTCCTCTGCCAGAAAAGAACAAAGGAATGGTTGCACAAGCAGAGCATACTTTGCTAATCAAGGATAAAGTGGAAGTTCTGACTAAGTTGTAGTTATGTATATGCCTAAATTTTAAATACTGCCTAAATTCATCAATAGTTATGAAGACATATTATCTCAGTGATTTAGAGAAAATATTCAGCTTTAAGTCACTCAGCGAAGTTTCATTAGAGTTTGTTTCTAATGCTTATGATGGTTGGGAAAAGAGGCTTGAAGATGCTTACATCCAAGGATGGATTACAGCACAAGCATATTCTAAATCTTTATCAAAAATTAGAAGTATGGCAAATTATCTCATGTATCTTGCAAGGGAAGCAGAACGAAAGAAAAAGTAGTGTCTGCAAAACCTTTTAATATTCTTATTCTTTTTTTAATCAGTATGCCTAATCTTAAGTTCACAATCACAGCAAAAGACGGCAAAGCAAGAGCAGGAATATTAAAGCTAAAGCATGGAACAATTAAAACTCCTGAGCTTATTCCTGTTGCCACAAAAGCAGCTGTGAAGGCGCTTTCTGCAGAAGATATGAAGGAATTAGGTGCTCAATTGCTAATCTGCAATACTTATCACTTGATGCTTAAGCCAGGAAGCGAAATAATCAAGAATCTTGGCGGGCTGAACAAGTTCATGAATTGGAAAAAGCCTCTTTTGACAGACAGCGGGGGCTTTCAGGCATTCTCTCTTGGTCTTGGGCAGGAGCACGCAACTGGAAAAATGTATTTTCCAGGTGAATCTGAATTTAAGAAGCCAGGAGAGTCAATTGTTAAAATAGACGATTCAGGGATTCTTTTTCGTTCGATATATGATAATTCATGGCAGTTTCTTTCGCCTGAAAAATCAATACAAATCCAGGAACAATTAGGTGCTGACATGATTCTTGCTCTTGATGAGTGCACATCTCCTTTATCTGATAAAGAATACACTGCCAAAAGTCTTGAAAGGACTCACAATTGGGCAAAGAGGTGCATTGAAGCCCATAAATCCAAACAGGCTTTGGTTGGCATAGTCCAAGGAGGGCACTGGCAGGACTTGAGAGAGCAGAGTGCAAGATTCATTGGCGCTCTGCCTTTTGACGGCTTTGCGATAGGCGGTTCGTTGGGAAAATCAAAGCAAGACATGCATAACATACTTGAGTGGGTGATTCCTTTGCTTCCAGAGGAAAAGCCAAGGCATCTTTTAGGCATAGGTGTTGTCGAGGATATTTTTGAGGCAGTTGAGCGCGGCATTGACTTGTTTGACTGCGTCAGCCCGACAAGAAACGCAAGAAGCGGCTATGTTTTCATCAGGCCTCCTGAGGGAAATAAGAAAAACAAGTTCAGGTATAGCATAAGGACAAAAAAATACCTGCAGGATTCAAGCCCGTTGGATAAGAACTGCAATTGCTCTGTCTGCAAGAGATACACAAGAGCTTACATCAGCCACCTCTTTCGCTCAAATGAATTGCTCGCATACCAATTAGTGAGCTATCATAATATCCACTTTTTTCTGCAATTGATGAGGGAGATAAGGGAATCTATTGAGAAAAAAGAGTTTTTGAAGCTGAAAGAAAAATGGCTTGATTAAGAAAATATTTGTCGGAAATCTTCCGGAAATTTCTTGCAAAAGCATATAAAGACTAAAATCATTTCTTTAGCGTATCGACGAGCGTTAAAATCGGAAAAAAATCAAAACATTTATATATCTTATTTATCTTACAAGTAAGATATGAACTTGATTGAGATGAAAACAATAACAATAACTGAAAAAGGGCAGATTGCCATTCCAAAAGATATCAGAGGGCTCAAGGGATTTAAAGAAGGTAAAAAGATAGTCCTTCTTGCTTTTGAGGATCATATTGAGATAAGACCGCTTAACCAGATAAGTAAAAACCTGCTGCCTGCATTATTGAGCGAAAAAGCTTTAGCTAAAGATTGGCTGAGCAAAGAGGACGAAGCAGCATGGAAAAACTTGTAAAAGGCGATATTGTAGTCATACGGTTTCCTTTTTCTGACTTAAGCGCCTCAAAAAAGAGGCCTGCTTTTGTTGCAGCAAGTTTGCAAAATGATGAGTTCATTCTCTGCCAGATAACAAGCCAGGCAAGAATAGATAATTATTCAGTACCAATTTCAACCGATGATTTTGCTCAAGGAAGTCTGCATTTGACAAGCATAATCAAGCCAAATAAGCTGTTTACAGCAGATAAATCCTTGATTGAGCGAAAGATTGGCTATTTGAAACAAGAGAAAACAGATGAAGTTATTGATGAAATATGCAGGATATTTAAGAAGTGATTATTAAACCTCAATCCCAAACTTCCTTAGTTCTGTCTTCCACATGAGTCCGATTTTCATCAGGTCATTAGAGAATTTAGACGATATTTTATACGTCTTCTTATATAAATCATAATCAATTAGGCCCATTGATTTCATTGGAGTGAGTATTCTGTCGTAGAACTGTCTTTTGTTGTAGCTTAATTTGACTTTCTTGCCTTTATACTGTCCCTCATTGAGAACACATTCGTACTTGCCGTCGTGCAATTGTGTTGCGAAATAACTCATCTGTGTTTTAGAAATCTCGCTTTTGTTCTGCGACATGAATTTTATCAGTTCTTTGGCGACGATTTTCTGCTGTTCTGTTGCAAAAATTATCTCAAAGATATCCTCTGATAAGTTGAATCTGTCGAATAGTATTACCATTCTCTCACACTCTTTCTCTAAATGTCCACCCTTGTCTGACTGGAATACTATTCCCTATATAAATCTTATGATTTCTATACTGTAATGGGAAATCCCGACATATCTACTGAAATATATAAATCTATAGAAAGATTTATATATCAGTTGTTATTTCTTTATCCCAGTATACAAAATATTGATATTTGGATATTAGAGTAGGGAAACGGTAAAGCAAAATCATCAAAGGCTCTCCACTGTTTCTCTAATAACCACCCCCCAAACCCACAAACTATGGAGAGCCTTTATCCCATTCACCAAAGACAATCAATTTGAGTAGAGGAGGTTGAGGTAAGATGGAGTTTTTAGTAAAAAATGCAATGGAAGTAGAGCAAACTCAGCAAGATGCTGATTTTGGACAGGCAAAAATTAGGGTTATTGGTGTCGGCGGGGCTGGCAACAATATGGTTTCTTGGCTTTATAAAAAAGGCATTCGCGGTGCAGAAATCATCGCAGCAAACACAGACAAGCAGCACCTTGATATTTCTTCAGCAGACCGAAAGATCCTTATTGGTCGCGATTTAACAAGAGGGCTGGGTTGCGGAGGATTCCCCCAGAAAGGAGCAGAGGCAGCTCAGGAAAGCATGCTAAACATTAAGGAATCACTTAGAGGAACAGATATGGCTTTTGTCTGCGCAGGAATGGGCGGCGGAACAGGAACAGGAGCAGCACCAGTAATTGCTTCTGTGGCAAAAGAGCTCGGCGCAATAGTTATTGGAACAGTCACAATGCCATTTAATATTGAGAGAGCAAGAATTGACAAAGCAGAATTCGGCCTCCAGCAATTAAGAGAAGTTTGTGACACAGTAGTTGTTATTGACAATAACAGGCTTGTTGCAATTGCAGGCAACCTCCCGGTTCAGCAGGCATTTGCAGTGGCAAACGAGCTCGTAGCAACAATGATTAAAGGAATTGTTGAGACAATAGCAGTCCCGTCGCTTGTCAACCTTGACTATGCTGACGTTAAGGCAATCATGACAAATGGAGGAGTTGCAGCAATTGGTGTTGGAAGCTCTGACACAAACAACAGAGTCCAGGAAGCTGTAAAAGGAGCATTATGCAATCCACTGCTTGACATAAGCTACAAGGGAGCAACAGGAGCACTCATACACGTGTGGGGCGGGCCTGATTTGACTTTAGATGAAATCAACAGGGCAGGAGAGATGGTTACTGAAAGCATGGATGAAGACGCAAACGTCATCTGGGGAGCAAGAGTAACAGATGACATGAAAGGAAAACTGATGGTTATGACCATCATAACCGGCGTCAAGTCACCATGGATACTTGGAAAGCATGACGCAACCCAACCCAGTCCTCAAACAAAACAGTTTAATGAAGAATTGGGGATAAATACACTGTAAGAAATTTTTTATTGCTTTTTATTATTTTATTTATTTCTACTCAAATAACTTCTTAAGATCATCTATTTGCGCAAGTTTAGGAAATTTTGGCTTGTGTTCTCTAAATGCTTTTTCTAGATCTTCAAGCCTTTTATTAAGCTCTTCCCCTTCTTTTGCCTGTTCTAACGCTTTTTTAAGCTCTTCTGGTGTTCCTAATGTTTCATACTTTGCCAGTTTTGCTTTTAAATCTTCAATAGAATTTTCAGTACGACTGCTATTTTTCACCAGAGCCCCATATACTCTTACAAGCTGAACCATTTATATTATAAAATTTTTGTTATATTTAAAGCTAGTGTTGCTTTATCTTTTTCTCAATTGCTTCCACAGAAACCATCTCTTCTTTTCCTGTTTTCATGTCTCTTAGTTTCACTTTTTTCTGTTTTAATTCATCTGAGCCAATGAATATGACATAAGGAATTCCCAGCGAATTTGCATAATCAAGATTCTTGCTTATGCCTTTGCCAGCGACACTTATATCTGTTTTTATGCCTTTTTCCCTCAGCTTTTGAGCAATAGCCATGCTTTCTTTGGGAGTTCCGATTGGTATTATATACACCTGAGTGACTGTTTTTTTCTCTTCTTTCTTCTCAAGCTTTATTGCATCTGTTATCACATCAAGGCCGAAGCTTATTCCTACAGCAGGGTATTCTTTTCCAGAGCCAAGTAATTGGCCTATCATCTTGTCGTATCTTCCTCCTCCGCAGATTGAGCTTGTTATTTTGCTTTCTTTCAGGTAGCCCTCAAATATTGGTCCTGTGTAGTAGCCAAGGCCTCTCGCAAGAGCTGGATTGAACACAACGCTTTTTTTCTGCTCTGCACTCAAATAAGAAAGTATCTCTTCGACTTCTTTAAGCCCTTGCTGTCCTATCTCATTCTTGATTACGCTTTTCAGGGTTTTTAGCTTTTCTTCATTTGTTCCTTTTATGCCCATTGTGTCAAGCAGTTTTGTTGCCTGTCCTGACTCTATTCCTTTGCTTTCAAGCTCTTTTATTACTTCATTTTTGCCGAATTTCTCAAGCTTATCTACTGAGATTATTACAGAATCTGCCTTGTCAGCATCAATACCTGCAAATTCTATGAAACCCCTAAGCAATTTTCTGTTGTTTATCTGCAGGTATGCATTCAGGCCAAGCTCTTTGAAGCAGTCAAGGGCAAGCATTATTAGTTCTGCATCTGCCATCATGTTGTCTGTTCCTACTACATCTACATCGCACTGCCAGAACTGCCTGTATCTGCCAAGTTTTATTGGTCCGTCTCTGAAGACAGGCCCGATTTCATATCTTTTGAAAGGCATTTTTATTGTTGGGTTCATTCCAATAAATCTTGAAAATGACAGTGTCAGTTCAAATCTCAGTCCAAGTTTTCTTCCGCCTTGGTCAGTCAGTTTGAATGTTTCTTTCATCACGTCTGACTCTTCTCCTGCTCCTCCTTTTGCAGAGAGAACATCAAATCTTTCAATAATGGGAGTCTCAAAAGGAGAATATCCATATCTTTCAAATACTGTTTTTAGCTTGTCAACTATCTCATCTCTTACTATTTTTTCTTCTGGCGGAAAATCACGAACGCCTTTTGCCAGCTCTAGTTCCATTTTAAAGACCTCCAGATATTTTCATTTATAAATGTTTCTTGTAATAAAAGGGCCGGGAGCGGGAATCGAACCCGCGCCATGAGATCCACAGTCTCATATGCTGCCATTACACCATTACCGCCATAAAAGTTTGCCGTTAGCCGTTCACTGTCTGCCGGGAGATAATAGGAAATAGAGCTATCTGTGATGAAAAACATCACCTCGCATCATAGAGTCGGAGCTAATTAAATCAGAAGTATCTGTGATGAAAATAACCAACTCTTTTCATAAGAAACATGTAATTGAAAGTTGTTTATAAAGCTTTTTGTTGTTGCTTCTGCGACATCTTAACTTATTATACTTAAATTCATATTAAATACTAAAATGATGTTAGGAGGAGGTTTAAAATGAATAAAACTGTAAAATACATGCTTGGGTTAGGTGCTGCATTCTTGGCAGGCGCAGGAACTGTTTATGTCTTGACTCATGATATGGGAAAGTTATGGAACCGGACAAAATATGCTTTTCATAAGGCAGAGAGAGCAGCAATTGCTTTTGATGAGGCATTATATGAAGCTCAGCCAGAGCCTCTGAAAGAAATTACAGATTTGAACCAGAAAATGGTGCGGGGCGTACATAATGCAATACTGCCTGAAGCGCTGACAAAGGAAGAAAGAATTCAATATCTTGAAGATAAAATCAAACAATACGAACAAGAAAAGAAATGAATACACTTGCAAAAATAGTCACATACACTCTTGTGGTAGGCAGCCTTTTGATAGGTCTGCCTTCATGCAAGAAGAAATCAAAAGAAGAAGACCCAAGGTATATCCAGAGGGTTGCTGCTCTTGAACAGATGGTTAACATCTATGAGCAGGCAAAACCTGAGTTCAATGATGCAGAAAAAAAAGAGGCAATGGTAAACTGCCTTACTGATGTCAAGAACATGCTTGAATTATTTGTCACGAATCATATCGCTTCTGAAAAGGAATATTCTCAGTTTGTTGAGATTGCAGGCAGCTACGCTAAGAATTTTACAGTAGGTGTTATGAATACAAGAAATCCAGACCTTGGAGCCCTGCGTAGAGCCAAAGGATTTATTGATTCAACAAATGAGTATATTACTCAGTTTGGTTGCCATAAAAAGCCTTTTGAGCAGATTGAAAACATCCGTAAAATAATCCCGCCTAATGAAAAATCAGGCTCTATGCAAAAGTTATGCATTGAAGCCAGCAGCAAATGCTATGAGCTTTTTGACACAATCGAGGCCATAACCAGAAATGATATGACCTATCTTGAAAAAGTAATAAATTATACAGAAAAAAACAATGATAAGGAATCAGAGCTTATCTGCAAGCTGGCAAAAATTCATAAAGAAAAAAAAGAAACAGTCAAAACCAAGGCAGAGTATTACAAAAAAACATTCCAGCAGCACAGCGAGATACTGAAGAAATATTTTCCTGATAATAAGGAATCCCAAAACTTCTGAGCATCATACACGAGTACTAAATATTTGCTCCGCACAACTTGGCAAAGGCCTGCCAATCCTGAACTAGTTTTTGGGAGTTGTCAATGAATTTCATGTATTCTTGTGTCATCGCATAGCCTACCTGTGAAAATGCATAAAATGGGTTTATGCTCGTTGCTCTGGCAAAATCATGCATGCACTCTTCATACATTCCTGCCTTGCACAGTGCTATTCCTCTTTTCACAAGAGCATCTGCATCATCCTTGACAGCAAGAATCTCTGTTGTTTCCATCACTGTTTTAACAATGTCTTTCAAGTCTTCCTGCCGTATAGGTATGTATTCTGGTCCTATCATGTTATTAAAAAATCAAGAAGGGGTATTTAAATCTAATTGTTTTCTTCTGTGCTTTCTATCAATTCCTTTAATGTAGGCTCTTTTTCCTCTTCTTTAAGTTTCTCAAGAAAATCTTTTGCCTTCTGGTCTTTAAAATAAGGCATGGCTATAATTACTCTTGTTTTCAAATGATACCCATATTGATTATATGCTTCAATTATCTTGTCAATGCACCTGCTGTCACCAAGCTTTGCAGCTGCGATTATTGCATCACCTACAACAAGCTCTTCTGAGTCTTGCATCAGTTTCTTCCAAAGCGCATATGCTTCGTTTCCGCCAAGGTTTCCCAAGGCAACTGCTACAGCGCTCCTTACATATGGTGACTCATGGCTCGCATATTTTTCAAGCTCAGAAATATTTATTTTCTTATCCAATGATTGGACTATTATTCTGTTTCCAAGCTCCTGTGATTCATTCATTTTGTCCTCCTAATCAGGCCTTGTGCAGCAAGCATACCAGTTATTGCCGCGCCCACTATGCCTCTTGATTTTCCGCACCCGTCTCCTGCTACAAAAAGGCCGGGGATGTTTGTTTCAAAGTTGTTTGTCTCGTATTCTGCTGTGTAGAACTTTACTTCTGGCGCGATAAGGCAAGTGCTTGGATGGAGTATTCCTGGAGCTATTTTTGCAAGTGTTTGTATTGCATATTTTAAGTTATTTACAATGTGATACCTGTATGCCCACCCTATGTCTCCTGGGCTTAGTTGTTCTCCAACTCTCATTGTTGGTGTCATCATTCCTTTTTCTCCGTCATTAAATGTTTCGAGCTTGCTTCTTTTGTTGTTCATGAAGTCCTGCATTCTTTGTATTATTGGTTTTCCTCCTCCTTGGTTGTATGTTGCAACAACTTGCTCTCTTCCGTATCTGAATGTGTCTGTGTATGGCTTTGTTAATATTACTGTGTTGAGGAGTGCGAAGTTTGTGTTATTTGTTTTCAGTTTCATGTTTGCATCGCCATTTATGCACCTGTATTCTTTCCCTTTAAACAAGACTCCTTTTTGGTCTAAAACAAGTCTTCCGTTAGGGTTTGTGCAGAATGTCCTGCAGGTATCATCTCTTGGTGTTTTGATGTAGAATTTTGCGTCATAAAGGGTGTCTGTTATTTCTTTGTAAAAGTCAGCCAGCAGTTCTATTCTTACTCCGACGTCTACTGGTCCTGAGACATTGTGTTTTATGCCGAGCTTTTGTGCCTGTTGTGTGAACCAGTATGCTCCCCCTCTTCCTGGTGATGCTATGATTTTTTTTGCTTCTATTATTCCTTTGTTTGTCTGCAGTTCAAAATCATCTTTCTTTACAATCTCAAGGACTTCTGTCCCTAAAATAAACTCAATCTTGTTTTCTTCAAGCTCTTTTTTCATGCTTTCCCTTAGCTTAATACTGTTGTCTGTGCCAACATGCCTTACAGGGCATCTTATTAGTTTTATTCCGTGCCTTGCTGCTTTTTGCTCAAGCGCGATTATTTTTTCAGTATCTCCGCAGTAATAGTTTGAGAAAGGCCCGTGTTCTGCGAATTTCTGGTCAATGAAACTTATGTAGTCTTTTGCCTGGCTTACACTAAGCCCAAGCTTTGATAAATCCATGCTAACTTCATGGTGCAAAGTCAGTTTGCAGTCATTCACTAGTCCGCCAGAAGAATAAGGGTCTTTGTCTATGATTGCGACTGACAAATTGGATTTTGCCAGTTCAAAGCCAGCAAACAATCCAGCAGGCCCACTCCCTATAATGACGACATCGTATTTCATGCCGTTACAGATGAAGTTAATTGATGCTTTATATTGATTGTGGGAGTGCAATGACTATATTACTTTTCATATAGCTTTAGAATTATATCTTTAGAGTTCTGCAGCCCTTCGCTCTCAATCAGTTTCTCAAGCAGTTTTTTTCTTAGGGCTTCATATCCTTTTGCCATTTTGTATGCGCTTGCAAGGTTTGTTTCAGCTACCTGCATAATTCCTTTCTCTATCAATTCGTAATCTCCTATTCTTTTCCCTGCCTCAACTGTTACTCTTGGCTCCTTATTTAATAATTTCAGAGCAGCAATGCGTATCAGTTCAGGGTCATTTCTTTCTACTGCTTTGTTGTATGCGTGTTTTGGGTCTTTTTTTAGTATGTGTTT
>JAWABT010000015.1:0-11609 GCA_038884515.1 Candidatus Woesearchaeota archaeon
TATATAAGTTTTTGGTAGTGTTATACTGTGATCTTTCGTATTTTTTATTGGTTGATTTTATGATTTTGGGTTTGGTGGCAATGTGTGCATCTCATATCGTAGCCATCTTTTGCCATATGTACATCTACTTTGATCATAAGGGATACACACCAGAGAGGGAATCGCGTTCTGGGCTGCTTCTATCAATGCCGTTCCCATGCCAATAAAAATATATTTATCATTTAAAGAGCCCTCTTTTACAGGTTCTTCAGTTAATTTATTTTCAATCCGCGGTTCGGCGATTATTTTTTCAATTTCCGGCGCTTCCTTGGTGGTGATTTTATATTTAATTTCCTTTTGGTGATTATTTTAGATTTTTCTATTCGAATATATATATTAATAGAAGATTATAAGGCGTTCGGTGAAAAGATGTGATAAATGAAGAAACAAAAAAGAAAATATATGTGATTGAACTCTGCATAGCAATCATCTTGATAATCGCACTTGTTTTTTATTTGATAAGGCCAAGCATAACAGGGCACGTTTCTCTTGAAACATTCAGCCAGGCGCTTAATCTGAGATTAACAGAAAGTAGGATATATTCCCTGCAATCAATCAATAGCGAGCCATTCCATATTACTTCATTTAGGCTTAGCGGCGCTGTTGTTGGAAAGGGAATGGTTAATATTTATCTGGAAACAGAACAGCAGAAACTGCTTGTTTATTCAAACATTAAAAAACAAGGCACGGGGCTCAGCGCAATAACCGGCTTCTTTGCAAAGCAAGGTATGGCTGGTAAAAAGGACATTTTGTTGAAATTAGGAGAAGAAGGTATAATTGAAACTCCTGTTTTTACATCTTTGCAGGAGGGCTACGAGGTTGTTGAAGGCGCATTCAACCAGGAATGCATTGAGAGCTGTCTTATTGATATTGATGGAAGCAAGCCGTTCAAACTGATATTTGAGATTGAACCTGGAGCGGCGCTGATTATTGACAGCGTTAGTTTTTCTGTTGATGAATAATCATATTCCCAATTCACTTTTGAAATTCTCAAGAAATCTCTTGAAATCATCTTTCTTTATATTTACGCCGCACGCGAACTCATGCCCGCCGCCAAAGCCATCTATGCCCTGCAGTGCTTTCTTCAACGCAGGCAGGATTGGAACCTTGGCACGCAAAGAACATTTCATCTCATCTTTCCTGTCTCTCGCAACTATAACAATTTTATCAGGATTCTTGTGCAGCAATTCATTTGAAATATCCTTTGAGAATGCAATGCTTTCGTGCGTGTAGGAAAAGAAAAGCAGTTTGCCCGTCGGCTTTGTTTTTTCTGCGCGCTTGATTAAATGCTCGTATTCCTCATTTATCTTTTCAAATTTTTTCAGAATGTATCTTCCTGCAGGCGTTTCCCCATTAAGGATTTCATAGGGTGTTTTAATGCGCGTTAATATTTTTACACACCTCATAACTTCAGATGTTTTGCCCTTGAGTATGAACGAGAATATCCTTATAAGCTTCCCAAGCTGCGTTGTAAATATTGCTGTTTCAGGTTCTTTTATTTCCCTTGGCAGCAAATCAGGATATCTTTTGCTGAATGCCTTTGCAAAATCAGGCATGTACCAGTCTGCAACAGAACCAATTGTTGCGAGCCAGAGGTCTTGTTCTTGTTGCACAACTTTGTAGCAGAGCGCTGAAACTGGAATGTTTTCCGCAGCATTCTGGATTCTTGGATTGTAATAATCAACTCTTTCGCGCTCAAGCGGCTCATGGTGGTCCACCCATACAATCTTCCTCTTCACATTGTCAATGAAATTCTGCTCAACAAGTGCAATGTCAAGTATAAATACCTTGTCTGCTCCATAATCAATTGCTTTTTTGGCAAACTGTGCTTTTAATTCAGGGAATGCTTTTAAAACAACTCCCCTACCTTCTTTTATGTATCTATATAATAGTAGGAAGCTTGCCAGTCCGTCCTGGTCATCATGGAAGAAGAATATGGGTCTTTTGCAGCTTTCAAGCTCTTCTCTTATCTGTTTTATTTCTTTGTCGCTGAGCATGTTTAAAAGAAGATTCAAAACCTTTTTAAATCTTATCTTATTCCTTTCAAGTATGGCGGTGTGCGACAAGTGTTGCAATAATGAAAGCTTCGGGAAGAAATGCTGGTATTTCTGGGAAGGAAAGAAGCGATGCTCTCAGTTCAGGAAAAGCTTTGACGAAGAGCCGCACTTCATGGAAGAGGAATGATTCTTGCTTCTTTAATTGCTTTCTTTATTTGTTCAGTGAGGTTTGCTTTTGCTTCGATTTCTTCTATCTCTTTGAGTTTTGATTTTGTCTGGGGATGTTTTGCAATTAGGTAAGAGCAGCAGTCTGAGTATGGCAGTATTGATGCTTCATATGTTCCTATTTCTTGTGCTTTTTTGATTATGTCAACTTTATCCATTCCTAAGAGTGGTGTTAGCACAGTGTGTTTTGCAGCAGAGTGTATTACTTTGATGTTGTCCAGTGTTTGTGATGCGACTTGTCCGATATTATCTCCTGTAATTAGTGCTTTTGCTCCTTCTTTTTCAAGTATCTCATCAGCTATCCTGAACATTATTCTTCTGTAAACTATCATTCTTACGTCAGCAGGCACTGTCTTTATTATTTCATGCTGTACTTCTTTAAATGGAACCAGATAAAGTTTTGTTTCTTTTTTAGAGAATTTCGCGAGTATCTGTGCTATCTTTACAACTTTGTTTTCAACATGTTTTTTCTGTATTGTCTGGTTGTGGAAGTGCACAAATATGACTTCTGCCCCTTTTCTTAATAGCATGTAGCTGCTTACTGCAGAGTCTATTCCTCCGCTTAGCAAAGAGATTAGTTTCATTTGGTGTGGAACTCCCATACTCCTTCCCAGTCTTTTGGTGGGGGGTTTTTCTTGAATTCTTTGCATCTTTCTATGAACATTTTTGATGCATAATCATTTGTTTTTTCAAATTCTTTTATTGCTTCTGTGAATTTTCTTTTCAGATAAAGTTCAAGTCCTTTTTCATAGTTTTCAATCTGTTGTTTTTGTTTTTCAGTCAGCTCTCCTGCCATGCACACGAGCTCGTATATTTTGATTGGTTTTTTCTTTCCTTTGACTGTTACTATGTCAAGCATTCTTGTTATGAATTCATTTGTTATTTTTGCTTTTGTGTTTTCGCTTATTATTATTCCCACTCCGTATTGTTTTGTCAATCCCTCAAGGCGAGAGCCGAGGTTTATTGTGTCTCCCATTGCAGTGTAGCTTAATCTTTCATAAGAGCCCATGTTTCCTATGACAGCAGGGCCTGAATTCAAGCCTATGCCTATTCTTATTTCAGGTGTTCCTTCTTTTTTCCATTTTTCCTGCATTTTCCTGAGTTCTTTCATCATTTCAAGGCTTGTTAGGCATGCTAGTCTTGCGTGTTCTGGCTGCTCAAGAGGTGCTCCCCAGAATGCCATTATTGCGTCTCCTATGAACTTGTCAACAACCCCTTCGTGCTTCATGACTATGTCTGTCATTGCGTTCAGGTATTCATTGAGCAGGCTGACTAGTTGTTCTGGTGTGAGGTTTTCTGATATTGTTGTAAATCCTCTTATGTCTGAGAAGAATACTGTTATTTCTTTTCTCTCTCCGCCAAGTTTTATTTTTTCAGGGTCTTTCAGGATTTCTCCAAGGACTTGCGGTGAGACATATTTTCCAAAAGCTGTTTTTATCTGCTGCTTCTCTTTTTTAGTTCCGTAATACAGGTAAAGCACTTCGCTTGTGTATGTTACTGCTATTGTCAGAGGCACATAGACAAGGTTCATTATTATTCCTGAATCAAAAATATAAATTGAGAAGAATATGTATATCAGTGCAAGAATTGGTGCTGTTATTGTTGCTATTCTTATTCTTGTTGTTATAATTATTATTGTTATCAGTAGTGCAGATATTATTATTGAAAGTATAACTATGTATCCTGGCTGTTCTTTTAGGAAGTCTTTGTTTATCAGTGCTTGTATTGTGTTTGCGTGAAGCTCTACTCCTGGCATTGCTTTTCCTTTTGATGTTGGCACAAAGTAATCATCGTGCATGTCAGGTGATGTTGCTCCTATCAGCACTAGTTTGTCTTTGAATTCGCTTTTATCTACGCGTGCATTATACAAATCTGTAAGAGAATAATACTTGTAGCTTCCTGGCGGGCCAACAAAATTCACTATGAACCTGCTGTCCTGCCTCTGGTTTTTCTTTCCCCAGTATGTTTCATATACTGCGTTTGCAAAAGCAGGGTATTCATCGCTGACGTCCATTCTCACAGCTCTTGTTATGCCGTCCTTGTCTGTTATGACATTGACATACCCGTATGCTTTTGCTTTTTTTATCTCAGCAGGTGGTTGTAGCATGTCTTTTCCTATAACTCTACCGTTTGTTTTTTCGAATTTTGTGAATTCAACAGGTATTACTGTATTTCCTGCTCTCTCCAGTGCCTCTCCAAGTATCTTGTCTTGTTCTGTTGTTGAGTTTTCAAAGAATGCAACATCTATTCCTATTGTTTTGCTTTCGTTTAGGAAGTCAATTGTTTTTGCAAACACGCTTCTGTTCCATGGCCACCTGCCTATTTCCTGCAAGCTTTTGTCATCTATCGCGACTATTACTATGCTGTTAAGGGCTTGTTTTCCTCCGTAGAGGTTGTCTGTTAGTTTCAGGTTTATGTTTGACAGAAATCCTACGTGGAATAAAAAAGAAAGAAATACTATGCATATTACTGCAATGCCTATTGCATTTAATTTTGTTTTCATTTGTTCATGTTGCGTTAGTTGATTTGCTAGTTGTATGTAACCTGTTGCTAATAGCTATGGTATATTCATTATTGACTACTGCCTACTAGCTACTACCTACTGCCTACCTGCTAATATCTACCTGCCCATTTTCTGCAGTTCAGCTATTGCTTTGTTTTGCTTGATTATCTCTTCTGTCAATAGCTTTATTTTGTGGACTGATTCTATTTTTACTGGTGATTTTTGTTCTATCTCGTCAAGGTCGAATTCTCCCTTGTCTGCTCTTTCTAAATATTCCTTTACTTGTGCATCTGTTATTCCATACTGTTTTTTTAGCTGGTTTGCGAGCACTGAGTTTTTCTCTACCTCTCTCATCCTGAGCTGTTTGAGTTGTTCAAGTGTTCTCTGCATCTGTTTTGTTATCTCCGCAAGTTCTTCTGGTGTTAGGTCTTCTTCAACAAGCTTTCCGTCTTTTACTGTTGCTTTCTTCCCAGATGTTATCTGTATTTTCTGCCCGTCTTTTTCAACAACTACAATGCCTTCTCCGACATGGACTGCTTGCATTCCCACTCCAAAGAATGTTCCTCTTACTGTTGCGACTGTGTTTGGTGTCTCAACACTCAGTGCGCTCACGCCTGTTATGCCTGTGAATTTGTTCCATGTCTGTCCTGATGGCTGTTCTACTTTAAGGCTGTTTTTGCTTAGGTCTTTTAGTGAGATTTCTGTGTTTGGCTCGAGTGATATTATGACGCTTTCATAGAGCACAACACTTGCTTTTCCTGTTCCTGTTCTTATCTTGTCATTCAAGCCGAGCTTCATTTGGTCTGTTGCTAACTGCCATCCATTTCCAGTATCAACCTCAACTGTTCCGCTTTCTATGTTCAGAAATGCTGTTGTTGTAGAGCTCTTAAAGATTTTAAAATATGCAACTCCTGCTATTATTGCAATAACAAGTATTGCGCCAAGTAAGATGTATGCTAGTTTTCCCACGATTAACCACCCCTATTCTGTTTACTTTGGTCGTTCACCGTTTACCGTCTTCGGCCATTCTTAACGGTGTACGGCTTACGGTTTACGGCAAACGTTTTTCAGTATTTAAATCCATCGCTTCCATCACAAGAATCCTTAAATATTTGCTTTCATTCGTGATTTTTATGAGGGTGCCGTGTATTAAGTGCAAAGGTAGGGATCCTTCTAATTGTGGAAGAAGTTTTTGCCCGATTACTGCGAAGCATCAGGCTTTGTTTAAGGTAAAGGACAGGCTTGCTTCTGAGGATTTTTTTGGCAGTTCTCCTGCTCCTTTTGTTGGTAGGTTTGGTTATCCTTATGTTAATGTAGGCATATTGAGTCCTCCTGAGCAAAATGAAAATGCCTGGCTTTATGATGCTCCCCTGCACTGGTCTGCTAATGATTTTAGTATTCTTCAGATTGTTGACTTGCGCGCTTCTTTGATTAATTCCCGCTTTAAAGCAAATGTGAAGCAGCAGGACAAGATGCTTAATATCTCTCAGGAAGTCGGAATGGCTTCAAAGCCAGTTGATGTTGAGATTAATCTTGAGAAAAAGCCTTCTTTTAGGCTGAACACAGATGCTTTTGTTGCGCCAATGGGGCCGGCTGCTCAATTAAAAAACATCGAGATTACTTCTAATCCGCACATTCATACGAAAGTTGACAGGGTTGTTTCAGATAAGGAGTTGAAGGCAAGCGATGCTTTGAATTATCTTTACTCGCATGGTTTTGATGAGAATTTTCTGTCAAAACTTTTGTCTGTTGGGACTGTTGGGATTGAGGGCAACAGGAAGCTTGTTCCTACACGTTGGAGTATAACTGCAACAGATGATTTGCTGTGCAAGAATATTCTTAATGAAGTAAGGCAGTTTCCTGAGAGTGATTATACTGCTTTTTTTGGCTCTTATCTTGGTAATTATTATTTGATTTTGTTCTTTCCAGACTCTTGGTCTTATGAGTTGTTTGAGACTTATCTTCCTAAGGCAAGCTGGAATGTGACAAGTGCAGTTCAGTTCAGCACAGATTATGAAGGGTTTTACGGCAGGAGTGATTATGCTGAGAATTGTGCAGGCGGCTATTACTCTGTGCGTCTTGCAATTGCTGAAAAGCTGAAGGAGATGAAGAGGCAGGCATCTGTCCTTACATTAAGGTTTATTACAGGAGAGTATGCTCTTCCTCTTGGTGTCTGGGTCACAAGAGAGGCAGCAAGAAAAGCATTAAGAAAACCGATTAAGTTTGCAAGCAAGGAATTGATGCTTAATTATGCCAAGATTCTTGTAAAGAAAAAGTTTGGTTATGATATTGAGAACCTGACTAAACATAGTATTCTTTTGAAAGAAGTGGGAAAACAGAAGAAAGTTATGGATTTTTTCTAGTTTTTTTAAATAGAATGCCAGAATAGAATGCATCTAGAAATTCATAATTGTGAAAAATATGTTCCATAAAATCCTCCGTAATGCATCACTAGTTTCAAGTCCCTTCTAAAGCGCTCAAGTTCTTTTGGCAGGAGTGCAGGATTATATGGTATGATTCTATGTAGTTCTATGTTTTTCTTGCCAAGATGCATTCCTATGCCAAATGGTTCTTGATAATCATCTTCGCCTGCGCACTGCCTGCAAAAGGGTTCTTTTGGAGGCTTGTATCCTTTTGGCTTGAATTCATATGCGAGCCGTATTGATTTTTCGCCCTCGTCCCAGCATAAGTTAATGATTCTGTCTTTGTATTTTATTGGTGGAGTCACTAGTATTGGAAAATATAGTCCGCCGTGTGCCAGATAGCCTTCTTCTCTCAGCCCGTCCATTGCCTTGCAGTATTCTTTTTCTTTTAGCTTGCAGACCTCTATTCCTTTTGCTTCCATTTTGCTCATTTCCTTTTCTACTCGGTTGCTGAGTGGATTTCTTTTGGCGCAAGGTTTTTTCCCTGCAATCATTTCATCTGCATACATTTTTGCAAGTTCTGCGTCTTGTTTGAATCTTTCTATTTCAGCAGGGATTGCATTCATATCTAGATATTTTTTTATTGTTCTTGTGAAATGTATCCATTTGTGCTGAAATAAAATATCCAGTATCATGTTCTTCTTAAAGTTTCTCTTAAGCACAAGTTCTCTTGCACCTGTGTCTTTTCTGTTATAGAAGAAGTCGTACAAGTCATATTTTGGCTCATAGCATATTGAGAATTCTATCTGGCCGTCTAAATAAAAATCTCTTGAATATTTTTTATTTTTATTTTTATCTATGTAATCAAAATCCACGCGTGTATCTACTATTATTCCAGGCCTTATGCTTATGCCTTTATATTTGAATGATTCGCCAATAGCACTCAAGGGCCTTATATTCTCCAGATAGTACTTTTTTGCTTCAAACTCTCCAATTGCTTTAATAACAGGCCTTAAGTTTTCTCTTATCTCCTTTATTTCCTTGTCAAGTTTTGCAATCAAGCATTTGTCATTCATTTTCCCCAACCAAGCTATCTCTAATGCATCAAGGTATTTAAGCTTTTCTTAGAAAAAAATAGAAATTAATAGAAAACAAAAAAATAAAAATTAATTTTTTAATACAGTTTTGCATCCACTGCCTGTGCCAGTTCAGCAAGCTTTTCTTTTGAACAGAGCTCTGTTGATGCACCTATTCTTGTAAGGAATGTTCCTCTCTGCCACACTATGTTTTCTCTGTTTATTTCTCCAAAGCCATAGTTCCTGTCTCCGACAGTTGCTTCTGCAGTCGCCCTTCTCTGTTTCATTCCTCTTTCAAACTCGCTGTTCACTTCCTCTGCTGTCACCCAATCTACTGTTGTGAATCCTGCAGTGTATGACCTTGCCATCCTGTCAACAAATGTCACCCAGCACGTGTGCTCGCTTGCTTTTGCTGTTGTTGTTATTCTTGATGCTTCAAGTCCGCATATGCTTGCAAATTCTTCTGCTGTCATTATTTTTTCGCATATTACCTGCAAGTCTATTTTTCCAGTTGTTGTTTTTGCAGGAATATTCTCGACTGGAGCCGGCGATGTCTCAGTCACTTCTGGCTCTGCCGCCGTCTCTGTTGGTAATGCTTGAGGCTCTGGTGTTGTTATTTTCTCCTGGACTTCAGGAGCTTTTGGCTGGCATCCGATTAGAAAAAAGCATACCAGCAATGCTAATATTATTTTTTTCATAAAATCACCCCAATACTTGATTTTACTGCAGAGTATTTAAGTTTTTTGTTATCTTATTGCCTTATCTGCATTCTTTGCTTTCTTGAGCTGTGCCTCTGTCAATCCCGTTGCTCCAACAAGGTTTGCTTTTTCAAGATTTGTTCCGTAAAGATTTGTTTTGAATAGGTTCGCTTCTGTTAGGTCAGCTTCTTTCAGGTCTGCATTTTTCAGGTTTGCTCCCTCAAAATCAGTTCCTTTTAGTTTTGCCATCTGAAGTTTTGTGCTTATTAGTTCAGCATCGCTCAGGTCAGCATCTTTAAGTTCTGCTTTTGACAGGTCTGCTCCTGAGAGTTCTGCTTTAACAAGGCTTGACTCGTTGAGCACAGCCCCTGTCATGTCTGCTCCTTTCAGATTTGCTTCATCAAGGTTTGCTCCTGCAATGATTGCTGCAGATAGTTTTGCTTTTTCAAGCTTTGATCCGGACAGGTTTGCTTTGAATAATTTTGCGCCAAAGAGATTTGCTTCTTTCAGGTTTGCTCCTTCAAGGTTTGCTGATTCAAGGTGTGCTTCCTCAAGGTTTGCTTTTTCCAGGTTTGCTCCTTCTAGGTGTGCTCCCAGCAGGTTTGCTTCTTTTAGGTTTGCTCCTCTGAGGTCAAATCCTTCAAGTCTTGCTTTGCTGAGGTTTATTTTTCCTTTTTTGTTGAGAATTTTTAGCAGTTCTTCTTTTTCCATAACCATCACCTTTTTTTGAATTATTATTTTACAGGACAGATAAATATATAAACTTTGTTGTCAAAATCAGGGTCATGTCATTTGATGCTTTTAAGAGGAGTTTGAATGATTTGAGTTCTGCACTTGATAATCTTACTGCCAACAATCTCACTCTTGAGAAGCCGGCAAAGTCAGCCGCTATTTCTGATTTCAAGAAAAATCAGGATGATTATTTCAGGAGTGCTGTTCTTAATGGAATTTCTTTTGTTGAGAACAGCGCTTCAAAGCTTGATGTTTCTCCTGAGTATGATGCTGTTGTAGGGCAGATAAAGGCTGTTGTGAAAAAGCTGGGCGGCACAAGGAATGTTGCTGATATTAAGTTTATGGTTAATCATCTTGCTTCGCTTGCTTCGCAGATAAAATCATCTGAATCACCCAAATTTTCCCTGCACCAGGTTCCTGTTGATATTCAGGCAGATATTAATGCAGATTTTGTTGAGATGCAGAAGTGCTATTCTGCTGGATGTTACAGAAGTGTTGTTATTCTTTGCGGCAGATTGCTGGAGACAGCTATTCACCGGCTTTATTTTGACATGACTGGGATTGACTTGCTTGAGAAGTCTCCTAATCTAGGCCTTGGCAACTTGATTGCAAAGCTTAAGGAGAGGAGTATTGAGCTTGATCCTGCTTTGACTAATCAGATTCATTTGATTAATCAGGTGCGTGTTTATTCTGTTCATACGAAGAAAGATGCTTTTTCTCCGAGCAAGGAGCAGGCCCATGCAATAATGCTTTACACTATTGATTCTTTGAATAAGATTTTCAAGAGATAATTCCTGTGTCTTTTCATAACCCCAGTTCTTTAAGTTCAGTATAATATACATAGAGTATGGGTCTTTTTCCCCATTTTGATAAGTGCTCCTTGAGAAAATCTCGCTCCTCTTGTAATATGCTTGAAGAGCTTCTTCTTTTCTTTAGAATAAGCAGGTCCTGCACAAACCATGCGAGCCAGGCATCCATTTCCTCATCTGTTATGGCCATATTGTTTTCAATTTTTTGCCTTATTTCATACATTTTTCCATTATACTTCTGTATTAATGCCTGGTAGTATTCTCTTCTTGGCATCTCTTCAGATACTGGCGCTGTAGGTTGTTCTTTTGGCATCTCAGTATCTTTTGCTATTTGTTCTTTTATTTTTTCTTTTACTTGTTTAGGCACTCTTATTGGTTCTGTTGGTCTTTCTTTCGGATTGATTTTTTCATTTATTCCTGTTTGTATTGCTTGTATTATTCCTTTCTGTAGTGAGTCTATTGCTTTTGGGTCATAATATTCTTTTAGTTTCAGCATTAACTCATTATATTCTTTATCATCGTTATTTTTTATAGCATCAAGAATGCCTTTCTGTAAAGGTGTTATTTTTTCTACGATTTTCTCTAGGTTTTCTATTCTTGCATTTATTTCTGCGCTGTACTTTTCTTTTGCTTGTTCTATGTTTTTGAAAGGGATTATGTATGCTTCTAGGACAATGAGTTTTCTGTCTGTTGGCGAGTTTTCTATGTTCATCATATCTTTTTTTAGAAAATTGGTTTGCTTATAAAGTTAGTGAAGTGTATTATTACTATTATTTTTTAATTTCTTTCAGTTTTTCCTTGAATTCTTCAAGTTCTTTCTTGAATCTTGATAAGACTGTCATTAAATGAGGAACTTGTGTTTTTACTAGTTCTGCTGTTTTTGATAGGATATCTCCTTGATATTCTTCTTTGCTTGTTAATTCAAATTCTTTCAGGTCAACTGGTTTTGCTTTTTGCATTGCTTTTCTTGCCTGTTTCCATTTTGTGAACAGCTCTAAAGCTCTTGCTGGTATTTGTTTTGGTGTAACTCCAAGCAGTTTAGCTACTTCATCTATCTGTCCTGTTTCTTTTTTCTCTAGCTGTTTTGCCGCGTTTCCTGCTGCAAATATTATTCTTACTACTCCGTCTTTTATTTTGTTTGTCTTGAGCAGTTTTATTTCTTCTAGT
>JAWABT010000016.1:0-11498 GCA_038884515.1 Candidatus Woesearchaeota archaeon
CTCTTCTTCCTTTTTCATTTTTGCCATTTTAATATTTACCTTTCAACACAAGTTTTGGATATATGCATAAAGACTTGAATTCATCAAGTATGAGTTTGAATGCATAGCTGATTTCTACATCATTAATCTCAACGTTCTCGCCGCATATCGGGCAGTATCTCTTGTCCTTGTACGGGTCATAGATAGCAATTATTCCGCAGCTCTCGCAGACAGGAACTGTTGTTTTGTCCGAATCAAACCTTTCCTTTAGGAGCAGCGATGCACCATGCGCAACAAGAGTATCTTTCTCCATCTCTCCAAGCCTCAACCCGCCTTCTTTTGCGCGGCCCTCTGTCGGCTGCCTTGTGAGGAGCTGTATCGGGCCTCGCGCTCTTGCTTGGAGTTTGTTTGCGACCATGTGTTTTATCTTCAGGTAATACATGCTTCCGACAAAAATCTTTGCTTCGAACTGCTCGCCTGTTATTCCATTGTACATTGTCTCTGTTCCATTCTCCCTGAACCCGAGCGAGAGAAGTTCTTTTCTCAGTTTTTCTTCTGGCTCTGAATCGAAAGTTGTGGCATCAATGAACCTTCCTGCAAGGCATCCCGTCTTTCCTGCAAGCAGCTCAAGCATGTGCGAGACAGTCATTCTTGAAGGAATTCCGTGCGGCGTGAATATCAAATCAGGCTTTATTCCAGATGCTGTGAATGGCATGTCACTCTCCTCAACAATAAGGCCGACAACACCTTTCTGGCCGTGCCTTGAGACAAACTTGTCACCTATTTCAGGAATTCTCTGGTCCCTTATTCTTACCTGAACAAGCTTGTTTCCTTCTTCATTTTCTGTTATGAGCACAAAGTCAACAACACCCTCCTCTCCATGCCTGAGAGCAACTGAACTCTCTCTTCTTATATTCGATGCGAGGTTATACTCTTCAAGTGAGCTGAGGAATCTTGGTGGTGATGTTTTTCCAATAACAACATCTTCTTCCTTGACAACAGCCTCAGGATAAATTATTCCATCTTCCTCAAGCATTCTGTAGTCTTTCTCTGACTTATATCCTTTTACCTCTTTGTCAGGTATGCAGATCTCGTCCATAAGGCCTCCAGAGTACCTTAGCTCTTCTGCTATTGCAGGCCTGTAATAACTGCTTCTTCCAACGCCTCGCTCTATGGAGCCCTTGTTAAGTATAACTGCATCCTCAATGTTATATCCCTTATATGTCATAACAGCAACAACAATGTTCTGCCCTATTGGATGCTTTTCATAATCAGAAAGCTCGTACATGATTGACTGGACAATAGGGTTTTGTGGTGTGTGGAGAAGATTTACATCCATATCCATTCTCACACCGAAATTAGAAGCATAAAAGCCAATCGCGTGCTTTTGGTTCTTGCCACCAATGTTAAGCCTTGCTGCAGGCACGTAATCTCCATAAGGAACTAAAGTTGTAATCAGACCAAGCATGCAGATTGGGGAAATCTCAAGATGCGTGTGTTCTGGAGTTAGTTCTTTTTCGCTGAAGGCAACAAGTGCGTTTTCCTCTTCAGCAGCATCAAGATACTCGATAACCCCTTGCTCAACAAGATTGTTCCAGTTCAGTTCATTTTTCTGAAGCTGCTTTATGTGCTTTTCTGTGAGCAATGGAATTCCATCCTTGACAACAATCAGTGGCCTTCTTGTCCTTCCCCTGAAAGTCTCTACAAATATCTGATTGAGTGATTCATCAAAGTAAATGTTTGTATTTGCGGGAATGGCACCAGAACGCCTATCAGCTTTAATCCTGTTTATGAACTCATCCTTGTTGTCGACTTCCCCGACAAATTTTCCATTAAGATAAACCTCTGGCATTTTAAATGCTCTTCAGGCCTGCATTCTTCAGAGCCTTAAGCACCTCTTCCTCCTTTATATCCTTTGAAACACTCGCAAGCAAAGCAAAATTTTTCTTAAGCCCGATGTTTGTTCCTTCAGGCGTCTCGCTAGGGCAGAGCCTTCCCAGGTGAGTTGCATGAAGCTCTCTTGCCTCGAAGTTCTCCTGGGTGTTTGACAAAGGCGAACTTACCTTCTGCAAGTGGCTCAATGTGTTGAGGTAATTTACTCTTTGTATTCTCTGTGAGATTCCTTTTCTTCCTCCCACCCAGTTTCCAGTTGCCATTGCAGAATAAATTCTTGAAGTTAACAGTTTGTCTCTTATGATTACCTTAATGCTTGGGAACTTTCCTCTTTTCACAATTCTTTGGAAGTTGTAGAGAAGATCGCCGATCAGGACTTTTAGATTCGTCCTGAACAGGTCTGCAAGAAGATCTCCACTCATCTTTATTCTTTTATTCATATAGTGGTCCTTGTCATCACTCATCGCCTCACCGTTGCTGACCATTATGAATTTCTTGAGCATCTTGCAGAGATTGTGTGCCTTGTAGATCCTATCTTCCATCTTTGTGCCAACATGTGGAAGAAGGTATTTGTCAACAATCTCTTGCATTCTTTCAAGGCGTATCTCTTTTGCCTGCGTGATCCCGACCTTCTTTGCGATGTAATCCATCGCATCTTCGATTGTCTTTATGTTGACAAACTCGAAAAGATTAATCATTACCTCGTCATACTGCTTATCTTTTGAGATTGCCTGCATTATCTCCTCGTCTTTTATCAAGCCCAGTGCCTTTATTACAACAATGAGCGGTACTCTCTTAACTCTAGTAAAAGTAAGGTAATATATCCCGTCTTTTGGTCTCTCAATTGTATGAGGAATCTTGTAGGGGCCGTTTTCTGAGAAAAGCTTGCCAACAAAAGGGCTTATACCTGTCTTTTCCTTTTCAACTATAAACCTGTTTGATGCGAGGTCCTCTATATTGACCAGGACTCTTTCTGTCCCGTTGATTATGAAATATCCTCCAGGATCGTCAGGATCCTCCCCTTTTTCTATGAGTTCCGCTCTGCCCATCTTGCTGAGATGACAGTAGTTGCTCTTGAGCATTATCGGAAGACTGCCTATCTGTGTCGTGAAAGTCTCTCTCTGAACATCATTAATGTGAGAGCTTACCTCGATAAAAACAGGGGCAGCATAGCTTATCTTCCTCAGCCTTGCCTCAACAGGGAAGATTGCCCTCTTGCTTCCGTCTGCTTCTGTAATCTCTGGTTTTGTTACCCAGATCTTGTCGAACCTTATCTTGAAGCTTTCAACATTAGGAGGAATGATTGTTGGTTCTATCACTTTGTTCTCCTCAATAATTTTCTGCAATTCTTTCTCGACAAAGAAATTAAAGCTCTCTATATCTGACTTTACAAAAGAGTTTTCCTTGAAATAATTTTCAATGAGTACTTTTGCGTATTTCGGCATTCTTAAACACTCACGACTCTCCTATAAAATATGGCTTTGCCAGCTGTTGGGCTGTTACGTATTATTTTGATAATATCCCCTTCTTTTGGCTTAAGATTTATGATTGCGGGATCTGTTTTAAGTATCCTTGGAAGCTCCTGGCCTGTGAGACAATACCTCTGGATTATTTTTTTCTTTTCAGCATCACTCGCGATGCTATGTTTTGGCACAAGCATGTGTTTTGTAACATCAAAATCTTCTGGCATTTTTGGAAAACCTCTTCAATATGACGGGCCGGACGAGATTCGGACTCGCGACCACCTCATTACTTTCACCCTCAATTTTTGTTAAAAGTGAGGTGCTCTATTGCCCGAAACATGCTTTATGTTTCTCCAGGCTGAGCTACCGGCCCATATGACGGGTAGTCTTCACTCTACTGTTCTTAAATTAAATGAAAATAAAATGTGAGCAGTAGGTCTCTATCATATATTAAGTACTCCCCTCTGGCAATACAACCTGAAAACTCCTAGTTTATTTATAAAGCTTTCGGTTTTTAAAGACTTTTACAGGGTTTTGATATTATTGATTCAAAACGCACATAAAACTACATAAAACTATTTATATAATATTACTTAAACCAAATAAAAAATGGAAATCACTCTTGATACAAGAAAAACACTTGAGCAGAATGCAGCAATCTACTTTGAAAAGGCAAAAAAGGCAAAAAAGAAAATTGAGGGAATTAAAAAAGCGCTTGAACAGTTCAGGACTGAGAAAGAAAAGTTGCTGAAGAAAAAAGAAAAAGCTGTTTCAAAAGAAAAGCAGAAAATACAAGAAAAGAAAGAAAAAAAAGAAAGACAGAGAGCAAAACAATGGTATGAGAAATTCCACTGGTTCATAAGCTCAGAAGGATTCCTATGCATAGGCGGAAAAGACGCAACAACAAACGAGATAATCATAAAGAAGCACACTGACAAAAAAGATGTTGTGTTCCACACAGAAGCCCCAGGAAGCCCCTTCTTTGTAATAAAAACAGAAGGCAGACTGCCAGGAGCGGCAACACTAAATGAAACAGCAATAGCAACAGCATCTTATTCAAGAGCATGGAAACTTGGATTAAGCTCTGTCCTTGCATTTTATGTAAGCCCAGAGCAGGTGAGCAAGAAAGCAATGGCAGGAGAATACCTGCAGAAAGGAAGCTTCATGATATACGGCAAAAGAGTGTATTCAACAGTAAATCTTGAGTTAGGCATAGGAGTTCTTCCGGACAATCGCGTCATGGGCGGGCCAGTTGAAGCAGTAAAAAAGAACTGCGGAAAACTCGCTATTGTCGTGCAGGGCAAAATGTCAAAAAGCGATGCTGCAAAAAAAATCCAGAAAATAATCGGCGGAGAGCTTGACGAAATAATGTCAGCACTTCCTGCAGGAGATTTTGAGATAAAATGAATATCAAAGCATTAAGAGCAAAAGGAAAAACACTCGAGCCAGCCATAAACATCGGCAAGGCAGGCATAACAAAAGGAATGCTTGCAGAAGTAGGAAGGCAGCTCAAAAAGCAGAAGCTGCTAAAAATAAAGCTGCTAAAATCATTTGTTGACCAGCATGACAAGAAAAAAGCAGCAGAAGAACTTGCATTCAGACTAAGGGCAGTAGTTATCCAGCAGATAGGAAATGTCATAGTGCTGGCAAAGAAAGAGACAGATTCATCTGAAAAAGAGCAAATAATTTAAATATTCCAAAATAGAACCGTACTAAAAAAGAGGCAAAAATGACTGCGGCAAGCAAACGAATGATACTATATGGTTTCTATAATGAAAACTTCAAAAAAGACTATCCTGGCTTTGACGACCTAGATGAAAAAGAAAAAAAAGCCCTGCTGAAGGACATGGATGATGCAAAAGCAGAGGGCTATGCTGACCACGAACTTTTTGAGGTGCAAAAAGACCAGATGATGCACTTAGATTATCCTACACCAAAGAACAAGTACTTCATGATATACGAGTCGCCCCATGAGTCAATAGAGCCAATATACTTCTGGTCACTGAATCATATGAAAATTGACTGGTCATACCCCATTGTCTACAAGATAACAGATATCTTCACAGCATCTGAGCACAGTGCCTTCTGGGGAGCTGCAACATCAAGGCTCGGCCTTGCATCAGACAAAGTAATGCAGTTCCTTGCAACAATTGGGCAATTCATAAGAAAAGACATGTTCCAGCTAATCAGAGACATAAGATGGATAAAAGAAAGACTCGCTTACCATGAAGATGCAAGAAAAGGTCTTACCTCAGCAGAAATAACCCTGAAAGGAATCTGGTGCGACCTTGTTGACGGCGTAGTCCAAGGACAGAGGGTAAGCCCAAACATATTCCAGCTCGCATCACAATTGCAATTCACAACACTTCCTGACTGGTTCTTCTCAAGGCATCCACAGAAAACAGATGATGTCGACAAAGTCGTTGAAGGTATTGACACGACAAGAGTCATAAAAGACCTTCTGAAAAGAAAAATGCACCAATACCTTGTCTGGAGAGAGGAAAATTACAAGGAACTTAAGCAAAGAGAGCTTTTCGAACTAAGATACCTGAGGCAGAACTATAACATAATAAGGATGTATCTCACCTGGCTGAAGCCATACATGCGGCATGTTGAAAGATTACAAGGAGACATAACAAAGCTGAGCTCTGATGAGCTGATTGCTTCTTTCGAGGGATCCATGATAGAGATAGAGGTACTGGGCCAGAAGATACCAAAAGGAAATGAAAAATATTACAGCTGCCTTCTGCTGACCTTCCAGTACAGGACAAGACCGTCGCTACAATTCACGCAAGAAACACCAGGCTATCACAGAGGACCAGTGCATGTGGGCGAGACAAAGATAAGCTGGAGGGCATATGCCTGGGATGAGAAAAAAATAAAAAATTTCATAAAAATGAAGGAAAAGGAAGACCTAGAGATGCTGCAGAACATTGACAGCTCAATAAAAGCGACAATGGACGCTATCGGAGACGACCTTGAGAAATACCTCGCAGAAGCAGAGAAACTAGAAGTCAAAGAAGAGCCAAAGCAAAAGCAAGTTAAGCAGCCATCACTGCTTGACCCATTCCTTGCGATAGGCAAAGGATTCGGAGAAACTTTTGGCGCAATGGTGCCTGTATTCAAAAAAGAAAAAGGGCCAAAGAAACCGACAAAAGCAGACAAAGAAAAAGAAAATGCAGAAAAAAAAACAGCAACAACAACAGCAGTAAAAGACTGCTGGCAGCACTACAAAAACTTCAAGAAAGCACATGGAATGATTACCTGGTAAAATACGTTAGACGTTGGACGTAAGACGTATGACGTTAGACATTTTTTAGAGTCCTTATTTGGGCCCTTTGGGCAGAGATAATTGCATATTCTTGAGACTGTTGTTCCTTCGGATGGAATTGTAAATGTGCGAAGCACCCTAACTAAAAAATAAAATATGCTTACCCACCAGCACTAGTGTAATTCTTCATTGCCTTGTTCCATAAAATGAGAGAAGCAATTACAAAAGCAGTTATTGGCAAAAGTGCTGTAAGCATCACTTTAGGGGTTGCTCCTTGAAGCAAGACAATTGAAGGATAAAATGAACTAATAGCTAATGGGAACAAAAATGTCAAGAAAAATCTTATTCCAAAATTGTAAACATTCAATGGATACCTCACGAAATCAGATATCTTGAAATAAAGCTGAACAAGAGCATCTGAATTAACCACAATAAAAGAAAGAGCGCTAACAAGAGTCATTGCAGCTGCCTGCACAAGAAATCCTGCAATTATCAAGACAATAAATGCAAGAAAGTTAAATGAAAATATAGAAATTCCTAGCTTGAACATGCTGAATGCAACAATTATAATTCCTACTGCAACCTCAGCAAGACCCTCCATATCAAAAGATGTTGCCAGCGAATAAAGCAAAGTATTGAACGGCTTGACCAAGTACTTGTCAAACTCACCCATACGGACCGCCTGCATGATTTCATAAGGCATCATCATCACAAAAGCATGCCCTAATCCAAAAACCAATGTGAGTGTTCCCTGAAACAGCAGGAATTCATAAAAGCCCCAGCCAGGAATGCCCTCGCTTGCAGAGTAAATCAAAAGAGTAAGCAACGGGCCTACAAAATCAGATAAAGCACACGCAAGTGCCTTTAGGTAAAAATTCCACTTGTAAGCCATCTCCCTTGAAACAGACATGCCAATTGTTTTCTTAAGTATTCTTATGAACTTAATCATGTTCCCACACCCACAAATTCCTTATACGCCTTTGAGTATACAAACCTGCAGGCCAGATAAAGCCCAACAATCCAAGCAAGCTGTAAGCCCAGCTGAACAAAAACCATTGCCGGCGAATATTCTGCCTGGTAAATCTTTATCGGGACATACCTAATGTACTCAAAAGGCAGGAAATGAAATATTTTCTGAATTGTTTCAGGGAAAAACGTAAGAGGAATCATTCCACCGCTGAGGAACACCATCAATGTTCTCTTGACTCTCCTTATCCCTGAAATCTCCTGCAGCCAGAATGCACTTAGGCCTATGAGCCAGCTTACGAAAAATGCAAGGAAAAACGCAAGCACAACTGATAAAAGGAATGCGGCAAAATTAAAAAGCGGAGCTACTTTTAATCCAAAGAAGACGAATCCTATCATGAACACAGGAATCATCTCTATCAAGATGCCAAGGGAGTTTATGCCTATCTCAAACACAAGATACTGGTTAAGCAGGCTCATTGGCTGCAGAAGCATTCCTGTGACATACCCACCTCTTATGTCTTGCGATAGCCACTTGTCAACATCAGCCCAGACAAAAAAACCAACAATCATGCTCAGCACATAATACTGGACCATTCCATCCAGAGTAAAGCCCCTTATGACTTCCTGTCCAGTGTATGAAAATACTGACTTCCAGAGAAAATAATAAATTAAAACAGACAAGGGCACTGTTATCATTGATACAATAAAGTGGAACCTATATTTGATTCCGACTTTGTATCCTATTTTTGCAAGAGCCCATTTACTTTTTAATTCTATCATTTTATTTTTCCTTGTATATCTTCTTGATTATCTCCTCAATCGGAGGGTCCTGCACAATGATGTCTGCAACATCAAAGTGCGTGATCAGGTAGTTGATTGCGTTCTTCACAGTTTGTTTCCTTGTGTCAAGCTCTATCTTCAACTCATAATCATTTTTCTCAAGTATCCTGCATCCCTTAAGTTTGAAACTCTTCTTTAGCTTATTGAATGTGACATCAAGATGCTTGTGCGTGAGGTAATCTTTCTTGATTTTCTCAATAGAGCCGTCATATACTATCACTCCATTGTTGATTATGATAATTCTCTTGCACAACCGCTCAATATCACCCATGTCATGAGTTGTGACTATGAAAGTTGTCTTGTACTTCTGGTTTACCTCTAATACAAAATCCCTCAGCTTGTCTTTTGCAACAACATCCAGGCCAATTGTTGGCTCGTCAAGGAAAACCAATCTTGGATTATGCAAGAGTGCAGAGATTAAAGCGCACTTCATTCTCTCTCCTAATGAAAGGTCTCTGACAGGAGTCTTTACAATTTCCTCTACATCAAGCAGCTTAATCATCCTCTTCAGCCGTCTCTTGAACTTGTCTTCTGGAATGTCATATAGCTCCTTGTTAAGCGCATAAGTGTCTAGCGGTGGAAGGTCCCAGTGCAATTGAGGCTTCTGGCCGAAAACAACTCCGATATGCTTCACGTATTCTGTCCTTTCATCCCAAGGAGTATATCCGAGAGTCTTGACTTCTCCAGAGCTTGGAAACAAAACGCCTGCAAGAGCTTTTATTGTGGTTGACTTTCCAGCTCCATTAGGGCCGATGAAGCCAACTATCTCCCCTTCGCTGATGTCAAAGTTCACTCCTTTCAGTGCCTGCTTTATCTTATACTCCCTTTTGAAGAGAGATTTAATTGCATTGAAGAAGCCCTCTTCTCTTTTGTAGGTCTTGAAGGTCTTTTTCAGGTCCTTGACGTGGATTACGTTTTTTTCTGCCATAGTTCTTCACCTTGAAATGTGCTGTATAAATGCACGTTGTATGCTGTGCAACAACAAGCTTTTTTAGTCTGCCCGCTGCGCGCTAGTCGAAAATTGAAAAAGAAATCTAAGCAAAACTGGCCAATGTTAGTTCATGATTGGCTTTTGCATAAATCATCACTAATAATCAAGAAAATGGAAGATACTTAAATAGTTTTTGTTTTAAAACATGCAAACTGATTATACCTGTTTAAACCAAATAAAACAAGCAAATTGCCCTGTCAGTACTGAAAAATAAAAAAAAGAAAAAAATCAGCCGAAGATATCTTTCTTCAGCTGTTTCAAACTCAGCCATCTTACTTACCTTCTTGTTCTTTCACTATTCTCTCTCTTGCTCTCTGGAATCCTTCTGCGTCTTTTATTATTCCAAAGCCGAGAAGTGTGTAGCCTTCTTCAAGATCTTCAGGTGGTCCGAAAACTTCCTTCTTGAAAGGCTTTTTCTCAGAAAAATCATCCCAAGACAGGCCTTCCTCAAGCACAAGCTCTCTGATGCTAAACCCTTTCTCATCTACCTGCACTGTCAGCTTTGTCATCATGCCGTCGAATGTAGCTGCCTCTGCTGGATTTGTGCCAGCAATGATTATCCGGTATGGCTGCCCTATGTGAAGGTTGTATTTTTCTGCAACACCTGCAAACGGCTCAGGTTTTGCAGTGCTCATACGTACAACTACTTGTTTCTCTTCTGCCAATGCTTCGTCTATACTTTTTTTCATTTTAGTTTTCCTCCTGCAGTTACGGATGCAAGCCGAATCCCTGCTCCCGGATTCGAACCAGGACAGATAGGGTTACAGCCTATTGCTCTACCATTGAGCTAAGCAGGGAAAATTATAGAGCTAAATCAAGTTGCCAATGAGAATCTGAACTTAGAATATAGTGCTGCCAAGAAATGATAGACAGTCCGAAACTAAAATTCAGACTTTAGAAATAGTAATAAGTCTTAGAACTAGTAAAATCAGATTTCTCTGTCCGTTCACTAGTTATTTTACTCATTGTAATTGATAGGAAAGTGAAACTAATATTTAAATGTTTCGTTTATTACTACTGTTTGGTAAAGAAAAAAATAAAAAAATTATTCTTCTATGACTTTGCCTTTATGAAGCTCGTATAGAGAACCGCTCTTTGCCAGATGCTCGACTTCCTGCAGCCTAAGCAAATGCTGCTTGAGGAATTCAACAACCTCTCTTCCGATTGCTTGAACTGCTTCTTTTTTGCCAAGAGCAGCCTCAAAAGTCAGGTAAGCACTTTTCCCTTTAAGCTCCTGCAGTTTGCCTGCCAAAGTCCTTGCTTTCTGTTTTGTCTCTTCTGCTGCAAGAGGCATTCCAGTTCCTTCTATTGGAACAAGATACTTGATTTCTTCAACTATATCAGCTGCCTGCTCTCTCAAAATGGCTTCTGTTGGCCCTTCTGTAGGCTCAGGGCCGAACTGTCTTGGTATCATAATTTTAGTTCTTCTTATTTCACCTGGCGTGATTTTTTTCTCTGTCTTCTCTTGATATAGCTGGCCTACCAAGGTACTACATAGCTCTGCTAAATACTTCTGGCCGAGAGAAATCTCAGAGCATTGCAGAACTTTTCTTGCACACTCCTGCAGGGACTCATAACTTTCTAATGTTTTAAGCTCTGCCTCTACTTTTGACAAGGTGCTCTGAGCTCCTGCCATCTCTTCTGCAATAGTCTCAAGGTCTTCTTCTTTTTTGCAAGTCACCTCTATTTCTCTGGTTTTCTGAACTTTTATTTTCATTTTAGTTACCTCCATAGTTGCTTTTACTATTGAGATAACTGAAGCTGTTGTTCTATAATAAAATATCTCCAGAATAATGGAAATATTAGGTTAAATAAACCTAAAAATAGCTTAAAAATGGAAAAATATTCCATTATTAACGTAAAGTTCAAACAGTATAATCTATATGGAAAATAATAGCAAAATTTATATATTAATGCGTATTTTCTTCCAAAATTATGGAAAATATTGAAAAAATTGATGATTCTCTAGATGAGAAGGATTTGCAAGTATTAGAAGAACTCAGGCAAAATGCCAAAAGAACAACAAGCCAAATATCAAAAAGAATAAACATACCAATAACAACAGTCCATAACAGAATAAAAAAGCTGGAAA
>JAWABT010000017.1:0-11436 GCA_038884515.1 Candidatus Woesearchaeota archaeon
TATTCCAATTATCAAAACAAAACATTGACTTAAGCAAGGCAGAGGTTCTTGCATTATTCAAAAATAAATCTAAATTAATTGATAATCTCTTGATTCTTGATTCAAATGAAAAATATTTTGATAGATTAGCGTATACAAAAGCAATCTATCAATTCCTATTTGTATGTAAAAAAAATCAATTAAAAAATAAAATCAAACATTTCAATTGGAATAAATATTACAAAAAGAATTTCTGTGTCAGGACTCCTGGGATGGGTGATGCTTTTGAGCGCGAGATTGCATCTTTGGTATGGAAGCAGATAAAGAATCCTAAAGCAAACCTGAAGCATCCAAAGACAAGCTTTTATTTTTTCATTGCAAAAAATTATGTTGTGTGCGGATTATTATTGAAAGAATTAAATGAAAGATTTGAGCAGAGAATACTCTTGCCTGCCCCGTATCTTCCTGCGGCAATGCATCCAAGACTTGCAAGATGCATGGTTAACCTGACTGGGATTGGAAAAGGAACAATAGTTGATCCTTTCTGCGGAGCAGGAGGAATCCTTTTAGAGGCTGGCTTGATTGGATTAAATGTAGTTGGCTATGATATTGATGCTGAAATGCTCAAGAAAGCAGAAAGAAACCTAAAGCATTTCAAAATAAAACACAAGCTTAAGCAGGCAGATGCAACCAAGCTGAAAAATAAGATAGATTATGTTGTTGCAGACCTTCCATATGGCAAAGGAACAAAAAGACAGAATCTGGAGAAGCTTTATTCTGAATTCCTGTGTAATCTCAAAAAGATTCTTGGAAAAAGAGCAGTCGTTTGCTTTCCAAGTTTTGTCAATCATCAGAAACTAATTAAAAAAGCAAAATTAAAGCTAAAACAGGAATTTGTTTATTACTTGCATAAGAGCTTGTCAAGAATTATTTGCGTGATTGAGCCTTAATGCTTTCTCCTTAATTTCTTCTCCATATCTGCAATAGACAGAGTTGTCTTGACAACAGCATCTGGTGATAATGATATGCTGTCTATTCCGCACTGCACGAGGAATTGCGCAAAGTCAGGGAATGTGCTTGGAGCGTCGCCGCAGATTCCTATTTTTCTCTTGTTTCGTTTTGCCCTGTCAATCACGTAATGCACTAGTCTTTTTACTGCTTCGTTTCTTTCATCATAGATGTCTGCAACAAGCTCAGAATCCCTGTCCAGTCCGAGTGTCAATTGCGTCAGGTCATTTGTTCCTATGCTGAATCCATCAAATACTTTGCTGAATTCATCTGCAAGAACTACGTTTGATGGAATCTCGCACATGACATAAATCTGTAGTCCGTTCTTTCCCTGTACAAGGCCATTTTTTTTCATTTCTTCTATTACTTTTTTTCCTTCTTCTATTGTTCTGCAGAATGGTATCATTAGTTTGATGTTTGTCAGGCCGAATTCTTCTCTTGCTTTTTTCATTGCCTTGCATTCTAAAGCAAATCCTTCCCTGTATCCTGGCTTGTAATAACGGGAAGCTCCTCTCCATCCTATCATTGGGTTGTCTTCTTTTGGCTCGTATTGTTTTCCGCCGATTAGGTTTGCGTATTCATTTGTTTTGAAGTCACTCATTCTTACTATGACGTCATTTGGCCAGAATGCAGCTGCTATTGTTCCTACCCCTCGGGCTAGTTGGTCTATGAAGTATTGTGTCTTGTCAGAGCATCCTTCTGTCAGTTCATCTACTTGTTTTTTTATGTCTTCAGGAAGTTTTTTGTAGTCCAGGAGTGCTCTTGGGTGTATTTTTATGTATGAGTTGATTATGAATTCTTCTCTTGCCAGCCCTACTCCCTGGTTTGGTATAAAGCTTAGGTCAAATGCTTCGTCTGGATTGCCTATGTTCATCATTATTTTTGTTTTTGTCTGCGGCAAGGTTTCTAAGTCTATTTTTTTGATTTCAAATCTTAATAATCCGTCATATACTTTTCCTTCTTCTCCTTCTGCACAACTGACTGTTATTTTCTGCCTGTTTTTTATTTTTGCTGTTGCGTTTGTTGTTCCTACAACGCAGGGTATGCCGAGTTCTCTTGAGATGATTGCTGCATGGCATGTTCTTCCTCCTTTGTCTGTTACTATTGCTGTTGCTATTCTCATTATCGGGACCCAGTCTGGGTCTGTCATTTCTGTGATAAGGATTTGTCCTGGCTTGAATTTTTGAATGTCTCTTACATCTTTTATTACTGCTGCTTCTCCTTGTGCTATTTTGCTTCCCACGCTTTTGCCTGTTACAATTACTTCTCCTTTTTGCTTGAGATAGTATTCTTCGAGTATGTTTCTCTTTTTTTGGCTCTGCACTGTTTCTGGCCTTGCCTGGACTATGTATAGTTCATTTGTTTTTCCGTCTTTTGCCCACTCTATGTCCATTGGTGTCCATTGGTTGTGTTTTTTTGTGTAGTGGTCTTCTATTATGCATCCCCATTTTGCCAGTTGCAGGACTTCTTGGTCTGTTATGCAGAACTGTTTTTGTTTTTCTTTTGGTGTTGGTATGTTTTTTGTTGGCTTCAGGCCTTCTGCGTATATCATTGTCGTGCTTTTGCTGCCGAGTGTTTTCGTGATTATTGGCTTGTATCCTTTGAGTAGTGTTGGCTTGAATACGTGGAACTCGTCTGGGTTTACTGCTCCCTGGACTACATTTTCTCCTAAGCCCCAAGAAGCTGTTATGAATACAACATCTTTGAATCCAGATTCAGTGTCTATAGTGAACATGACTCCAGAGCTTGCTTCGTCGCTGCGGACCATTTTCTGGATTCCGATAGAAAGATAGACTTTGAAGTGGTCAAATCCTTTTTCCTGCCTGTATGCTATTGCCCTGTCTGTGAACAAGGATGCAAAACAGTTCTTGCATGCATCTATGAGTGCTTCTTCTCCTTTTATGTTCAGGTATGTTTCTTGTTGTCCTGCGAATGATGCGCTTGGTAGGTCTTCTGCTGTTGCACTGCTTCTTACTGCAACATCTGCTTCTGCTGTTTTGTAATGCTTGCTTAGTCTGTGGTATGATTGGACAATTGCGTGGACTAATTCAGGCGGGAGCTCGCATGCTCTTATGATTTCCCTTATCTTTCTTCCTCTTTCAGCAAGGTTTGCTATGTCTTTTACATTTAGTCCTTTCAGGTTTTTTTTTATTTCATCTTTAACCCCTGCTTTTTCAAGAAGATACTTGTAAGCGTATGCTGTTATTGCAAATCCGTATGGAACTTTTACTCCTTTTTTTGTGAGTTCTTGATACATCTCTCCCAAAGAAGCGTTTTTTCCGCCGACTAGTCTTACATCTTCTATGTTTACTTCATCAAACCAGAGAACAAATCTTTTGTCTTTAGGAATCAAACTATCTTGCACCTCTTTTTGATTTACTTTTTGTATTGATTGTATTTAAATGTTTTGATAGAAAATATTATATATGCAAAATACTAATTTATTTTTTATGCAAAAAGAGAAGCAATCCCTTATTGATTACTGGATAAAAAACAATATTGTGAGAGACAAGAGAGTTATTTCTGCTTTTAAGAAAGTCAAGAGAGAGGATTTTATTCTTCAAGCATTTAGAAGTGATGCTTATGAGGATGTTCCTTTGCCAATATTGAAGGAACAAACTATTTCCCAGCCAACGACTGTTGTTATGATGCTTGAGTTTTTGGAATTAAAGCCAGGATTAAAAGTTTTAGAGATTGGCGCTGGCTCTGGCTATAATGCTGCTTTGATTGCAGAGATTGTTGGTAAAGAAGGTTTTGTAGTTACAACAGAAGTGATTAAAGAGCTTGCTGAGTTTGCTCAGGAAAACCTGAAAAAGGCAAAGATAAAGAATGTTAAAGTTATTCATACAGATGGCAGCAAGGGCTGGCCTACAAATGCTCCTTATGACAGGATTATCTGCACAGCAGCTGCCCCCAAGATTCCAGAAGTATATGTTAATCAACTGAAAGAAGGCGGGATAATAGTCATTCCAGTTGGCCCCCAATATGGCCAGTCAATGATTAAAGGGAAGAAAATCAAAGGAAAACTAGAGACAGAGAATCTTGGGAGTTTTATGTTTGTTCCTTTGGTTGGGAAGTTTGGTCAGAAATAGTAAAAAAATAAAAATAAAAAATTTTCTAGCTTTATTTGCTTGCTAGTGCATAGATTGCTTTTAATGCAACAACTAGTGCAGCTGGTGCAACTATTGCTACTATATTTGCAAGGATTGACAGAACAATCACTCCAAGTGCTGGGATTGCTCCTGCGCTTCCTACTATTAGCAATGTGATTGCTGCTACAAGGAATTCAGTTGTTTCTTTTGCCTGGATGTTTAACAATCCGATTATCAGTCCAAGGATTACAAGAATCCATGTTACTGTTGGTGTTTGCCAGGCAGGCACTAGTCCAGCAACTACTGCTAGGAGTATGCCTATAATAAATGCCCAATGTCCTATTTTTGAATCCATCTATCATACACCTCCTTTATAGATGTTTTTTGAAGGAAATTCTCAGAATTATATATAAAAGATTTTATTACCATTATAAAATGGTTAAAATATTTTATTTAATGTGTCGTGTGCGTCCATGCTTGCCACAAAGTTCCTGAACTTGTTTCCGCCTTTGCTCATGAATAATAATCTTAATTGCTCTTTTTCATTGTGTGTGATTCTTGCGAATCGGTCTGCCTCAATCAGTCCGTAAGGATATCCGAGCATGCACGGGTCTTTGCTGTTTGCTTTCAGCAGGGGGAGTATTTTTTCAAGGTGCTTGTAGTCAAATACGTCAATCCTGAATATATTTTTTGCTTCTTTGTGCAGTTTTGCAAAGCTTATTGTTGGCAGGGCTGGATAGACCCATTCTCCTTCTGGTGCGATTGAGTTTAGTGCTGCAATCACGCTGCTTCCTGTGTCTGTGATTATTTTTGTTGTCTTTGACAGGCCGCAGACCATTACTCCTTTTTTGGCGGCCTTGTCTTTTAATGCATCAATGTATTCTTTTTCGTGTGTTATGCAACAGTCAAGGTCTCCATCTCTTACAAGGACGTCTCCTTCACTTAGTTCATCAATTATTTCTGCTGCGACTTTCAATTCTGCAAATTTTCTTATTGTTTCTGCTATTTTTGATGGTTCTGCCCTGTGCCCTCCGCTAGTAAGCGTGTTGTCCAGGGAGTCAAATTCGTGCGCTAGCTTCATTGTTGTGTTGAATGTCTCTATCTTATATACTATTTTTCCATCTTTGTTTTTTGCTGCCACAAGCACATAGAATTCCTGCTTGAGGTTTTTTATTCTTTTATTGTTCTGGTAGATTGTATAATATATTCTTATGAGCTGTAATGAGAAGTTTGCTGCTTCCATCAGTTCTGCGTTTCCGCCGTCAATGAAAGCAATCTTGTTTCCAGAAGAGGAATCAGCGATTCCGTAAAAGTTGTTCTTGTCAAGCTTTGCTGTTTGCGGTCCAAAGAGTATGTATTTGCCGTGGTCGCTTGTTATCTTGTTCAGGTGCTCTATTATTGAGTCAAATATCATATCGAAAAAAAGATTTCTGTCAAGATATTTAAATTCTTTGATGATAAATAAGAAGAAAAAAATAAAAATTTTGTTTCTTATACAGAAACTCTTAAAATTTTTGTCTTTTAATAGTGATAAAAACCATAATCTTTTTAAATGCCTTCCTATTTAATGCTCTTGAAATGAACAGTACTATCGCTGTATTTGGGGATATTCACGGCAATCAGGACTTAATGTATGAGTTAACCAGCAAGTGGGAAGCAGATAACAAGCAAACTATAGATATGATTCTTCAGGTTGGTGATTTTGAGACAATACGCAATGAAGATGACTTCAAGCAATACTTTGCCCCTGAAAAATACCACCACATCAGTGACATATCACAGTACTGCTCAGGTGCTAAAAGGGCGCCAGTATTCACTGTTTTCATCGGCGGCAATCATGAGGCGTGGGGTGTCTTAAAGAAAACAAACTCAGGTGGTTTTGTCTGCCCCAACATTTATCATCTCGGCCGCTCCAATATACTTTCCGTAAGGGGTCTTTCTATCGGCGGTTTGACAGGGATATACTATGCTGAAAAATACAAGACACCTCTTGAGGAAGAGCCTGGCTATGACTGGAAATATTACAGGGAGCACGAGGTTAAGAATTTAGAGGAAAAGAAAGTTGATATCCTGCTTCTGCACGAATGGATAATGCCGGTATCTCAGATTGATATCATAAAAGAGATTAACATTCCTGAGAACTGCAGGACCAATCAGTCCACCTCTCCTGCTTTCAATCTTGTCAAAAAGCTTCAGCCAAAATACGTTTTTATGGGCCATATGCATAACAGGTATCTTGAAGGCAGGCTTAATGGCACAAAAATATTTGGCTTGTGCGAGCTTGACCAGAAAAGAAACCCGTTTTCCATGAAAGTTATTTCTATGAATTCTACTGAATAATTTCATCTAGTATTAGCACGTCTCTTAACTCTATTTTCTTGCCTGCTTTTTTTTCTGCCATCTCAATTATCTTTTTCCTGCTTGCCATGTAGTTTGCGTATCCTTTTTCATCCCTTAAAATAATATAGTTGACCCATCTTGAGGCAATCCCGCCAATTTTTGCATAGAGCAGCGACTGGTGGAGCTTTTCAATTATCCTGCTTCCTCCTGCGCCAGTGGGGTATTTTTCTCCTAATTTGAATGACCACTCTGTTTTCTTGTAATAAGGGTCTATGGAATCAAATATTACCTCGTTCATTATAAGGATATCCACATCAGACATCAGCGGCTTTAGCTCCCATGGCAGGTTCAGGTCCTTATCTAATTTTTGAAGGGTTTCTTCTGAAAGCATCTTATGCACTAAGTCATAATCAGATGGCTTGAAATCCGGCCTTGGAATGTCTCCGCCATTTATTAGTTTCCAGTCAGAAAATCCTTTTGAGATGCTTCCGACAACCTCAACCCTCACCCTTGTACCTCTGACAGGTCTTTTTTTCTTTTCATCATAGAGCGTATGAAGCTTTCTGCGGAAAATTCCTCTAAGATTTACTATCTCTGCTCTTGAGATTTTTCTTCCAGCTTTCCACTTTAGTTTTTCAATGCCTTCAATGTAGTTTTCAACATCCATGATAAGGAGGAGCAGGCTTTTAGCATCAAGCACTTCAGGATTTTCAGTTTCAATGAAACGTTTGCATTGGAATATTATATTATTATATAGTATTGTGAATACTGATTCTTGTTTTGCATCAAGGATTTTAATGTGCTGAAATTCAAAAGCAATCACTTCCTTGAAAAAGTTTTTCACTGTTTCTATCTTGGCTTTATATGGTATGTAATAATTATCTATTATTTTTAGGTTCTCTTTGCATTTTTTTATGACTTCTTTTACATCTTTAAAGCTCATTTTTTTGTCTCAAAAAGGCACTTATGTTTATTTTCATACATTCCAAGTATCAGAACTATGCTTACCCCAATCACTCCGAAGATTATTGTAATCGCTATTTGCAGTGCTCCCCACTCGATTGGCGTGCTCACTATTTTCTCAAATGGCTGCCTTAGTGCTCCAAGCATTAGTCCGACTAAAAGTCCCATTGTTGGTGAGTGAAATCTCTTGAGCAAATAAGCCAACATGTGTGATGCTCCGAGCAGGCTTATTATTGCTCCTGCCATGAATGATAATATGTACCATATCTTCAGTCCTTTTAGTGCCTCAAGCATGAATTGGTATTGTCCGAGCATGAGAAGCATGAATGCTCCTGATATTCCTGGAAGGAGCATTGCGCATATTGCTATCATTCCGCAGAGGAATATGAACCAGTATGCTTGTGTTGTTTGAAGTGCTTTTAGCCCAACAATCCAAAATGCAAGTGCAAATCCAATCATTATTGTTATTAGTCCTGTGATTCTGAATTTTTTTGTTTGCTTCTGGACTATTCTTACAGATGCAAGTATGAGTCCAAAAAAGAATGCGTAGATGTATGCTGTATATTTGTCAAGCAAGTAGGTTATTGTGTGTGCGCCAATCAAAAACGCGAGTATTATTCCCAAGCCAAGTGGTATGAATAAGCCAAAATCAATCTGCATTAGTTCTTTCCATGCTTTTTTTGGTTTCCCTTTAAATAATGGAAGCATCCATCTTATGTTTATTCCTTTCAATCCAAGAATCAGTCTTTCATATATTCCTGTTATGAGTGCCATTGTTCCGCCAGATACTCCTGGGATTACATCTGCTCCGCCCATGAGCATTCCTTTAAAGAATATTTTTATGCTTTCCTTAATCTGCACTTTTTCACCTTGTCTTTAAGGTATTCGTCTTTGAAAATAATTTTTTCAAGCAGTTCTTCTGGAGTTCTGTATTCGTATCTTACTTTTGCGTAGATTCTTCCTTTTTTCAGGAATGTTTTCTTGTGTTTTTTCTTGAAAAGTTCAGCAGCTTCTTTCATTTCAGCAGGAGGGCCAGGCCATTCAAATTCTTCTGGAAGCTTTTCCTGTTTCAGCAGGTATCCGAACATTGCTTTTCTCTGCTTGTCCCACTTTATTATTGTTTCTGGCCCTGGCTTGAAGTCATCGAGTTTTTTCTTGATGTATTCGTATGCTTTCATTAGTTTTGCACCGACAGGGTCTTCTTTTCCTTCAGGCACTTCTACATCAAGAATGATGAGCTTTCCTTTCTTGCTTAGCTTCTTCCAATCTATTTCTTTGTATTCAAAGAATTTTTCAGAAGGATTCTTAAGGAATTTCTTTGCAGCTTCAGTGAATTTATCAAACATCTTCTGGCTTACTGCTGCTGCTGCATTTCTGTCTGGCTGGACAGGGTCAATGACAATCAATGGCCCCTGTATCTTGCTTTTATTTAGTATCATTTCTGCTTTCTTGCCGACTTTTCCATAATAATCAACAATGACTTTTGGCTTCCATTTTGCAGCTGCTTTTAATAATGGCAGGAATCCTTTGTAATAAATAACTAAGATGTCAACAACGTGGCCTGAGAAGCCCTGTATGTAGCTTTCTGCTCCATAGCAGCCCTGTGCTTTCATGAATCTCTTGACTAGTCTTATGTCATCCTTGTATTTTTTTCCTTTGCTGTTCACCCATTTTACGTGCCATGGCGAAAAATCAGTCACGTTCTGTGCTTGTCCTGGTTTTTTGATGTCAAGCACAGGAACTATTTCGAATTTCATCTTGTTCCTTATCCAGAAGTAATCTCTAGAACCGTGCAGGCGCTCGGGTTTTAGGGGCTTTAGTGCTTTTTCAAGAAGATTGCTCAGGTCCTGTCCTTTGTATTTCAGGCCAAATTTTACAAATATATCTACATCATAATCTCCTTTGAGCCAGGTGTCTTTTGCATAGCTTCCTCCAAGTGTTGCTTTTGCTTTTATCCTGTTTTTCTTTAGTTCTTTGTTCAGCTTTTTGAGGAAGTCTTCTGCTTCTTTCACTGTTCTTGTTTCTGGCTTAAGTTTTTTCACTACTGTTTTCAAAATCTTTTTTGTATCCATAATTATGGAAATGCTCTGTTGTGTATAAAAATCTTTTTATATGAGTATGCCTATTTTTGTTTAAAAAAGAGGTTTTTTAATGGAAGCCCTGTCAATTGTTACTTCAATCGCAGTTGTTCTTCTTATTGGAGTTGTGTTTTCAGTTCTTGCTGGCAAGCTGAAGATTCCTGAGGTTCTCGTGCTTGTTCTTGCAGGCATGGTTCTTGGAGTGTTGAAGTACAAGGGTGAGCCGATTGTTGAGTTTCCTGTGCTTTTTCTTACCAGCATCAGCATTGTTGCTCTGGCATTGATTGTTTTTGATGGCTCTGCAAAAATCAGGTGGCGTGAGCTTGACAAGCTTTCTCTTGGTGCTCTTAAGTTTGTAATACTTTTTGCAGTTCTTTCCCTGATTTTTTTCTCTCTTGCTGCTGATTACCTTCTTGGGATTCCTTTTGTTTTCTGCCTGATTCTTGCCGCGATTAATGTGGGAACAGCGACTGATATTGTGATGTCTTTTTTTAAGGGTGTTAAGGGAAAGGCAATGAGCATTCTCGAGCTTGAGTCTGTTTTTAATACTCCTTTGACTGTTATTCTTCCTTTGGTGATAATTGATTTTACTCGGGGCCAGACAGAGATTACTGAAGTCATGGAGCTTGTCATGCCTTTTTTTACAAATGTAATCATAGGGATTGGTGCGGGAATTTTTATTGCGATTATTCTTTTTAAGATAATGCAGAAGAAGTATTCCTCTTTTTATTCTCCTCTTGCAGTTGTTGTTGCTGCCCTGCTTGCTTATGTTCTTGCTGAAAATCTTGGCGGCAATGGAGTAATTGCTGTCGTGTCTCTGGGCATTTTTTTCGGCAATGTCTACCTGCGCGACAAGATTGCCTTGCTTTCAACAGAGTCTATTCTTGCAAGAGCATTGTTGATTTTTGTTTTTGTGCTTATTGGTGTTGTTGTTAAGATTCCTTTGACAAAAGAGTTTTTCATCAGCTCCCTGATATTGTTTGCAGCGTATACTGTTGTCAGGTATGTTGCGGCCGCAATCTCTTTCATGAAGGAAGATATTTCCGCAAAAGAGATTGTTTTTATGGCTCTCTGCGCTCCAAAGGGTATCACTACTGTTGCTGTTGCTTTTCTTTTTGCAATAAATAATGTTCCTGGCTCTGTTTATTATGTTCCTGGCATTGATGTTGTGCTTAACATCACTCTTGTGTTCGTGCTTTATTCTATTGTTCTTTCATCAATAGTCTGTGCTTTTCAGAGATGGTTTTTGAATAAAAAATGAAAATACTCATCGGTCCAGGAGGAACAGGAAGCCCTGCAATTGAGGGCCTGAGGGAGATTGCAAAGCTTGGCCTTACCTGTGTTGAGGTTGAGTTCACTCACAGCATCTACATGAAGAACAATAAAATAGCTAAAGAAGTCGGTGATGCTGCAAAAGAGCTTGGTCTTGACTTGAGTGTGCACTGTCCTTACTATATTAATCTTCTTTCTGCTGAAAAGCCAAAAATAACCGCGAGCATGAAAAGAATACTTGTTTCTGCAGAGCGCGGGCATTATCTTGGAGCAAAATACATTATTTTCCATGCTGGTTATTATGGCAAATTAACTAAAGAGCAGGCATTTGAGGGTGTTAAGAAAGCAATTCTTGAGATGCAGGAAGTAATAAAAAAGAATAAGTGGAATGTCATGCTTGCTCCTGAAACAACTGGAAAATCAACCCAGTTCGGTGACCTCGACGAGCTTTATAGAATGCACAAGGAGACTGGGTGTGCTGTCTGTGTTGATTTTGCGCATATGAAGGCAAAATACCTTGGCAAGATTGATTACAAATATGTCTTTGATACCTTGAAGAAATTCAGATTCAGGCCATTGACTGCTCATTTCTCAGGTATTGAATGGGGTGCTGGCGGTGAGAAAAGGCATGTTCCTGTTGTTGATTCTGATATAAGGGAGCTTTTGAAGTGGATAATAAAGTACAAGCTTGACATAAGGCTTGT
>JAWABT010000018.1:0-11190 GCA_038884515.1 Candidatus Woesearchaeota archaeon
GATATGAAACGAGAATCTGGAAAAAATTTGGATTTGATAATAGGAAATAGCACGTGCAGGGCTGAGTATAATGGCACGCATGTTTATCATGGAATTAGTTTTAAAAACATAAAAAAACATCATGGAGGGGTTATTGATCCTGCTAATTTTGCGCCAGAGGATGATATAGCAGAATGTGTTAAAAATTATTTCAAGATACTGGGAAAAAGATACGTGCATTTAGGCTCGCTTGATACTGCTGGCCTCCAAAATCCTGCGTATGACCTTCATTTCTGTTTTGACATTAATAAGCTGAAACAGGTTAGCAAGGAAATTCTTTTTCTCAACTACGACCTGTGGACAAGGATTGGTTTTTATGAGCAACCTAAAAGAGATTACAGGAAATACCAGAAAAACCTGTTCCTTGACGACTACACTACAGAAACCGAGACAGAGGTCCTTGTCGACAAGCTGGACACCAAAGCCGCTGAATATGTGCTTGTTTACGATAGAAAAACAAGGGCTGAATTAGGGAAGTTTATGCAAAAGAATAAGATGTCTGTGCCTATTAAAGCATGCAGAAGAGTGATTCCTGCATGGATGATTCCTAAAGGAGCAACTACATAATCCTTAAGTCTCTCTCAATATGCCTCTTGATTCGTGCGTGGCAAGCTCTCGGTTTGTTACGATAGTCGAATTAAATTCCTGTCCATTAGCTGTCCTGCTAACCTGAGTATGGCTGCCTGTTATTTTTTTAAGCACAACTCCCCAGCTTAATAATACATTTAGTAGTGCGTCTCCTGGGATTGGGCAGTCAACTTTTCCTGATTTAATCCACCGTTCTACAGTCTTTTTCCAGTTTGGTATGATGCAACAGTATACCTTGGAACCATTTAAAAATATTTCGCGAATATTCTGCTGTCAAACTAACTGGTTTTTGCCACTCAACTCAATACATCGGTCTAAGAAAGTCTTATCTAAGTCCCGAATCCAGGAGGCAGTTCTGTCTTTTTTTCTTGCGATGCAGGCATTTGTGATTTTGCGTTTTCCTTTGCTTTTTGCTCCAGAATTTGCTTAAGCCTGTGCTCAAGCTCTCCTTCTTTTTTCGGTATCACTTGAGTAATTCTGCTTGCGCTTAGCGAGAGCGGCACATCTCTCTCTATGTATGCCTCGTCGCATGAAAAATTAATGTATGGCAGCAATTTTATGTGTTCTCTCTGTATTTTGTGCAGCTTGCCAAGGTATGTTGTTCCTTCACAGGGCAGGGCGACAATTTTCCCAACGTAATTGTAAAAAATGGATTGGTTTTCAATGCTCTGCTGCACCTCTTGCTCTGTTGCGCGACTGTGCTGAGTGATTGCCTTGAGCTGGAAAGTCATTGGCTCATCAGAGATGGCATATACATAGCCTTTATCATTAAAAACATATCTTGTGACTTTGCTAAAGACAAGCTCTTCTGTTTTATTGTCTATTTTAGATAACTTTCCATAATACATGTTTTGGTTGCCAACTGAAATGCACATCCACTGGTTGCGCTTATAACTGTCAAAGCTGTTTTTTTCCTTGCTTATCTCTCCAAATCCTGCCATGACTTCACTCAAATTGCAGAAATATTTAAAGCTTCGCTCAAGAACATTTGACAAAAGTTTTTATATATTTTATATAAAAACAATTAAATACTTAAAAAACCATAAATAAACCCTTAGTCGATTCTACAATAGCAGGTGAATTAAAATAAGAATTAGGATAAGATTTAGAACAAGGCCTGTGGTTTAACTAATGGAACCAATATTCTTTTTCAATTCAATAGAGCACTTAGAACCGAAGTGCCCAAAGTGCGAGTCCAAGATAGATTATGGCGTGACCACTGAGTGGGATGAGAAGAAAAAAGCCCACAAGTGCAGGAAGTGCGGGCAGATTCTGGAGTAGAGCAATTTAAGGCAAAAGCTATAAATACTTACTCAACTATAATAGTATAAGATGAATAACGAGGAATATGTAAGAATCATTGAAAATGCTGAGAGATTAGAGAGAAGCCTATTTGATTTATCAAGCGAAGAGAAGATTAACAGGCTTGAGGCTATTCTAGATGAGCATTCAAAAAAACATGGTGAAACCATGATAGGGGTGCCGCTTGTTCAGCCCTACGGAGGACCGACTTGTGAGTACATAACACTTCCAGAACGGGTTTATTATGAACTTAGAAATGCGATGAGGCATGGAGAAGTAAGCCATGTTTATCCTGAAATAGGCGTTCCTTACGATAAAGAAAGATTTGATATTAATAGGGAACAAATACGAAACAAAGTAGATCTATTAAAACTAAATAAAATTCCTTCTGATGTCATTGAGCTCATGAGAAAATCAGCGGAAAAAGCAATAGTGTATAAGAAACCTGCATTCAGCCCTTATTAAAAAACATCTTTTAGAAGATTGCCGTGTAATTCTTTGGTCTTTACAACATACTCCCAGTTTATCCTATTTATCCAATCAAAGAAAATGTGATTTGCAAAATAATTGTTATCAATATCATCTGGTTTCAAATTTTTTAAGGCCAAATAATCTTTAAAAGAAGGAATACCCCACGTAGCAGTTTCTTCCTCCTTATATGCATTATATAGCTTATCGCCTAAAATTAAAGAAACTAAACCCGAACATAAACTGAAGGTAACTTTTCTTACTTTTTCATAAGTTTTTATCTCATTAAGCCCACGTGCATTGACGATTATTGTAGGTATTTCCCAAGCATTAGTCCAGGTTGGATTTAAATTCTGTTTCTTTGCATTAGTTCCTGAAATGTAAACAAATCTGCCGGTTTCCCTATCAATTTCATGTTTATTTGCATACACTCTAAACTGTTCCAAGATATGGTTCAAGGCATCCTGCTCACATTTAATAATCAGTTCGTTTTGTTTTCCACAGCCAATCACAGTAATACTTTGTTTAATCATATCATCAACTTCCTCCTCTTTGACGGGGGTTTGATCAACTAAAAGATATTGCTCTGCGCGCCAACCTTCATCCAAACGGTAAGAACTAAATCTATTTATTACGTCATGTTCAAGCCTTTGGGTTTTGACTTGATCACAGTACTTCTCAAGCATTCTTTTAATTTGTAAATAATGAAGTTTCTCTTCCAGTAAATCTTCATGCAAATAACTGATTGTGATTTCTTGTGCATCATCTGAAGAAGCATCGCTTGTAGGGTATAAATTAAATCCAGTAATAATCTGAATGCCAATTGCCGGAAAAAGCACACTTCTTAGCTTTCTTATTTCCTCATCAGTTGTTTGTTCAGCATTCATGCAGTCACATAATGGAAGGCGATATTTAAAGATTGTGAAAATACCACTTATAAGTGATTAAAAATCACCAGCTTTATAAAGGACAGTATTCTAATAATATGTATAAATTATGTATTTTTAGCTGGTGGTTTGATGAGCAAAGAGCAGTATGTTATCACAAAGCGAATTGCAAAGCATGGAAGCCAATCTATCATAGTTGTTCCTAGAATTCTTGAGAGCAGGCTGAAGCCAAAGACAGTAGAAGCTGACTATTGATGTGCTGGAGGAGGGGAAATGAGGCCTGATTTAAAGGAAGTTGCAGGCAGGCAGGAAAGCAAGGATCTTGAGGCGGTTGTTGCAACTTTTTGGAATAGGGAATTTGAGGAAAAAGAAGCAAAGAAAATATCAGGATGGACTTACATAACTGCAGCTCAGGTTGCATATGAAAGAAGGGCTGAAGCAGAGTATGCATATACCCGTAAAGATTTGCTGGAAAAGCATAAATTTGCTCTTGAATTTAAAAAAAAAGCTGGAAGCAATGCCTGAAGAAGAGAGAAAATACTGGGTAAGTAGAACTACTGTTCTGCAGAATGAATTAAAAGATCCTGCATTTATTTTTGCATGCAATGCAGCTATTGAAGCAAACAACAGGCACAATGCAGGTGAGGAATTCACCTGGATTGATTTATTGCCTGTAAAACTGTCTGCAGCTGTAAGCTGTTCTCTTTCTTACATGAATGATGTAGAATTTAAAAATGGCTGATGAAGACAGTTTGGAAGATATGGTAAAGAAACTCAGCAGGAATCTGCCGAAGTTCATAGATTTAAGAACATTTGAACATAATACTCTAAGAATCATAAGAAGCAAATATAAACCCGGCGCAGAATATACTTCTATTGGAGGGCATTCAAAAAGAAGATTTGTGGAGTTTACAGGTGAGGCTGGCAAGAGTTGCACTTTACATCCTTGTGTGAAACAAAAGGGTTCTGAATCAGTAATATCAACAGGCGTCTTTAATAGTGAAATTACAAAGTTTGCTGAGGCAACAGGAATTCCACAGACTTATTTGGCTGCGTATATTAAAGGAAGCGGTAATCTTTACAAAAAGTTTGTAAAAAGATTGGAGGAAGAATATGGAATTTAGTCAAAAACTTTATATATACAGAAAACAATATAATAGCAATATGACAGATTTAGTATATAATGCGTTTTTGGAAGAAGATGAAGGAGAAATATGGTACACTGCAATAGCTGAGCCTAGCTGTCCTACTGGAAGCGCATGCATAGCTGCGCAGGGTAATACTTATGAAGAGCTTAAAAGAGACATTCTTGAGTCCGTTAGAGATACTATGCAACTATCAGAGAATCATGAAAAAGTAGGCATACCTAAAAATCCCTCTGTTGCCGTAAGATTTACAGAAGAGCTTTATCCTGGCAGTAAAGGCGAAGCACAGGTTTTGGCTGAGAGAAACTGCACAAAATACCAGACAAAACCAAACGGAGTCCTTAAACAAAGCTATTCCCACGAGACTATTGAAGGATTAAGGGCTTTGGTGAAAGAAGCTGTGCGTAAGACAAACCTTAACGGCAAGAAAATCACGTTTGTTCTTGAAGAAATATTACAATGCTAAAATTTAAATTTATTTCTTAAACCAAAAAATGGCTCAGGTGAGTGATTTTCTCAAGCACGTAATCAAGGTAACGCAGCAGGTGTGCGTTCTTTTTTGATTCAAGAAGCATTCTTGATTTTTTGTGCATTCTTTCAATATGCTCTCTCATTGAAAGTATGCTTTTCAGGTCTCTTTTGTAGAAGCATTGGTAGTATTCGTCTGTTAGTGCAACTGTTTCTTTGAAGAAGGCAAGGATTTCTGGCTCGATTTTTTCTTTTGTTTCTGCTATGCGGGTGCAGATTCTTGAGTAATGGTCTGATATCTGCTCAAGCACGTAAATTGTGTAGAATATGTAGTATTCTTCTTTTTCATTCTTGTAGCCGTATTTGTTGAGCATTCTCATGCAGAATAGGGAGTATTTGTGGCACATTCGTTCAAGGTCAGCTATGTTTTTCAGCTTTTCATAGTTTTTTTCCTGGGCTGCCTTGAGGCTGTCTTCTGCCATTGATTTGACGAGCAGGAATAATCTTCTGAATATGTTCTCAAATTCTTTTTCCATTGCCTCTGCAATGTTTTTGAGGGTGCAGCTTGTTGGTGTCTGGTTTATGACATCCATTCCTAGGAATTTTTCTGCTGTTTTGACAATGAGGTCCATGACTTTTGCGTCGTCAAAATTTATTATTATCTCATCATATCCCTGCAAGTAAGGTATGTCTATGAGCCTGTTCATGTAATCAGCAGGTGTTGGAATGTGTATCTCTTTCTTTAAAGAAAGCGCCCCTTTTTTTGCTGTTGTGATTTGCAGAGCATGCTGCGCCAAGAGGCTTTGATGTCACAGGGCTTGCAAAGCATTTCCAGGCAATTGCAGTTGAGCTTGGCTATGCCAAGGCAACATTGTCAAAAGCAGAATATGAAGAATATTTTGCTTGGCGGAAAAGTGTTGAGAGAAGTGATTTTTTCAATCTTAAGGATGATGGCCTTATTGACCGCATCACTGGAAAGATAGAGGAAATATTTGCGTCAATGCCACAGTTCCTGAAGTATGGCAGAAAACAGCTGGCAGAATTAATTGAAGATATTAATTCAACAAAGAAATGGGAGGAAAAGAAAATGAGTTTAGCAGATAAATTAGCAAAACATAATAATGAGTACCAAAAAGCACTGGCAAGGTGCGAGGCAGAGCATGCAGCAAACCAGGCAAAAGCAGTGATTGCAGAGTTTGATAAAATAAGCAAGGCTCTTGCTGAAAGGAAAGCAGGCCCTGTTGTCAGCAATTCTAAGGAGCTGAAGTCAGCTCTTGACAAGCTGAAGGAAGCGTATGATTCAGGCAATGATATTGTTAAGGTTGCTTTGGAAGACAAAATCAGCAAGATAAGCAAAGAGTATGAGAAACAGGTTGAAGCAGAGGCGCAGGCAAATGCCACACTGCAGCTTGAGCTTCTTTGGAATTCAAGCAATGGCGACAAGGAACTGATAATTCCAGTCAGGTGGGATTCCCGCCTTAATAAAAATTCTCTAAAAGAGCATTCTATTGCAGAAAAGCTATACGAGGCAGCTATAAAAGCAGTCTTGGGGTATGACGTTGAATGCACAGAAGAGGAGTGGTGCGGTTATACAAAGATAGTCTCTAAAAATGTTGCTGGAAAAAAAGCAGAGGGCCTTGAGCCAAAAGAGTTTGTTATATCCCTGTCATCTCAGACACTTACTGAGCAGATAGAAAAAGAAATCAGCAAAGAGCTGCAGGATGCAAATATCAGCTTGAGCATAATCAACACAATAATAAAGGCAGTGCCTGGCAAAGAGTATGGGGCGCAGACCAGAAAAAAAGCACCAAAAGAAAAAAAAGAAGATAAGAGAGAACAATCAGCAATAAGCCAGGAAGAGCTCAGTGATATCTGCCACCAGGTTGCCAGCATGGAGGATGCGGCAAAATTGCTTGATGTTGATATGCATTCAGTTGCGTATAAAATAGCAAAAGGAGCTATTCATGGCTTTCAGTATGGACCCAAAAAGATGTACTCTATTCCTGTGCATGACTTGATTACGTACATGACAAGCCATCCAAGGACAGGTCTTACTGGCCATAAAGCACGCAAGTTTGAAGCAGATGCTAAAGACCTTACTGCAGATGATTTTGCTAAGTACAAGTCAGACGTGGGTGAGGTTCTCACAGTCCAAGAAGCACAGGAATTCCTTGGCATTGGCCATAGCACAGTGCACATGTGGCTGAACAATGGCAGGATGCATGGTGTGAAGCACCAGAACAGCTGGTATGTTCCAAAGATAGAGCTTGAGCTTTGCAAGAAGCTTTACCTTTCAAAATAAAAAAGGGCTTTTTTTATTTTTTATTTATTTTAATTCAAAAAGTTTTTAAACAGGCAACTGTTTTTCTCCTCTGTTATGGCTATTAAACAATACTCTAAAGATATAGAACCAGAGATACTTAAGTACTGGGAAGCTAAGGATATTTACCATAAGGCAGCTTCTAAAAATAAAGGCAAGACTAAGTTTTATTTCCTTCAGGGGCCGCCTTACACTTCAGGCAGGTTGCATATTGCTCATGCATGGAATAATTCTGCAAAAGATATGGTTATGAGATATAAAAGAGCAAAGGGCTTTGATGTCTGGGACAGGGCTGGCTATGACATGCATGGCCTGCCGACAGAGAATGCAGTGATGAAAAAGTTAGGCATAAAGACAAAAGAAGAAATTGTTGCTTTTGGTGTTGATAAGTTCATAAAAGAATGCATTAAGTTCTCAAGTGACAATGCTCTTTTGATGGACAAAGACCTCTGGAGAATGGGTGTCTGGATGGATTATGACCATGCCTACTGGCCTATAAAGAATTATTATATAGAAGGTGAGTGGTGGCTCATAAAGAAAGCGTATGATGATGGAAGGATTTACAAGGGAAAAAAAGTCATGACGTGGTGCGCTTCTTGTGAAACTGCTCTTGCAAAGCACGAACTAGAATATGAGACAGACAAGGATAACTCAATTTTTTTAAAATTCAAAGTAGAGGGAAAGGATAATGAATTCTTAATCATTTGGACAACAACTCCTTGGACAATTCCTTATAATCTTGCGGTCATGGTAAATCCTGAACTAGAGTATGTCAGGGCAAAAGTAGATGGCGAGGTATGGATTGTTTCAAAGCAATTAGTTAATGTTCTTATCAAAGGCCTGACTGGGAAGGATTATGAGATAATTGAGGAATTCAAGGGAGATAAGCTTGAGGGTCTGCATTATGTTCATCCTATGCTTGATGAGATTCCAAGCCTGCAGGAAGTAAAGAAGAAATATAAGAACACGCATTCTGTGATAATGAGCACAGAGTATGTTGATGTTACTGCTGGCTCTGGCCTTGTGCATTGCGCTCCTGGTTGTGGTCCAGAGGATTATGAGGTTGGGCAGGCGTATGATTTGCCACCTTACAATAATCTTGATGAGCGCGGAATGTTCAGAGACATGGGTCCTTATGATGGTAAGATTGCTAAAGTTGATGACAAGTTTTTCATAGAAAGGCTCAAGGAGCTTGGTGTCTTGATTGAGGTGACTCCTGTTGAGCACGAATATGCTCACTGCTGGAGGTGCCACAAGCCTGTTGTTTTCAGGACAACAGAACAGTATTTCATGAAAGTAGAAGACCTTAGGGAAAAGCTCATTGAAGAAAACAAGAGCTGCCTCTGGGTTCCTAAAGAATTCAGCAAAAGATATGATACTTGGATAACTAATCTTAAGGATAACTCAATTACGAGGCAGAGGTTCTGGGGGTGCCCTGTTCCTATATGGGAGTGCCAGAAGTGCAAGAAAGCAATTGTTATCGGCTCTGCAAAAGAGCTTGAGGAGAAGTCAGTTGACAAGAATGTTCCTAAAGATTTGCACAGGCCCTGGATTGATGAGGTTAAATTAAAATGTAAGTGCGGCGGGGAGGCATTAAGGGTTCCTGATGTTATTGATGTCTGGATTGATTCTGGAACAGCTTCATGGAACTGCCTTGAGTATCCTGCAAACCGGGAATACTTTAAGAAATGGTGGCCTGCTGACTTTATTTTAGAAGCATCAGAACAGATTAGATTATGGTATTCTATGCTCAACATATGCTCTGTGATTGCTTTTGGAAAGAAATGCTATGATGCGGTTTATTCTCATGGCATGATTCTTGACTGGCAGGGCATGAAGATGAGCAAAAGCCTGGGCAACATCATATCGCCTTATGAGGTTGTTGACAAGCACGGCGCAGATGTCTTACGATACTATATGATTGAAACAAGAGCAGGAGAGAATATTAATTTTAATTGGGAGAGCGCAAAAATGAAGGAGCGCAATCTTGTTGTGCTCTGGAACATACACAAGCTTGTGATAGATCTTGCAAAAGAAATTGGGGTTAATCCTGAAAAGCTTGACCCTGCTGCAATGAAAGAATTGTTTGATGTTGAGGAAAAATATATATTTTCAAGGATGAACAGCACAATCAAGCAAGTCACTGAGCTTTTTGATGCTTACAGGGTTGATGAGACAATAACTGCTATTGAAAAATTGTTCCTTGACCTTAGCAGGGAATACATACAGTTTGTGAGGGACAAGGCAGCTGTCGGCGAGCAGCAAGAGCGCGAGGTTGTTCTTTATACTATATATACTGTGCTCTTCAACACAATCAAGATGTTTAATGCTGTTGCTCCATTTGTGTGCGAAAAGGTTTATCTTAATTTCAAAGAAGCTTTTGGCTTGCCAGAAGAATCAATAAACCTGCTTGACTGGCCAAAAGCAGATGATGTGATGATTGACCAAGAGCTTGAGAAGAACATAGCTAATGCAGACCTTGTTGTGCAGGCAATCCTTGCAGCAAGGGACAAAATACAGCTTGGAGTAAGGTGGCCTGTTAAGTCAGCAGACGTGGTGACAAAGAATGAAGATGTTTCTGCTGCTGTTGAGATGCTTGCTGACTTGATTAAAAGGCAGACCAACACAAAAGAAGTTAGTGTTCATAAGGATTACCCTGTGATTAAAAGGACTGCAAGGCTGAATTTTGATGCTCTGAAAGCAGATTTCAAGGACTTGACTCCTAAGATAATTGCTAAGTTCAGCACAGAGAGCCCGAAGAAAATCATTGACGCTCTTGACAAGAACGGCAAAGTTGATATGCTGATTGATGCAGTCAAGATAACACTGTATGAGCAGCACTTCCAGATAGACCGTGATGTTCCGAGCAATCTTGTTGAGACAGAGGTAAAAGGCGGGTTTGTTTACTTGAATAAAGTAAGGACAGAGGATCTTGATGCAGAGGGCTATGCAAGAGAATTAATGAGAAGAATACAGGCAGCAAGGAAGAATGCAGGGCTTGAAAAGACAGACAGCATCATGCTGTATATACAGGCAGATGAGGCAACCTGCAAGATGCTTGAGAAATGGGGTGACTTGATGCAGAAGAAAGTTGGTGCTTCAAAGATGAAGATAGGCACAGAAGCTCCTGCAAATAAACACCAGTTTGAGTCAGAAGAGAAAATCAAGGACAAGAAGTTCTTTGTGCATTTTGACAAGGTTTAGTTAAATTATAAAAAGAAAAGTTTAAAAATAAGTTCTGTTAAAAAATCAAAAAGAGGGAGTGAGTGAATGATTTCATATTTGCATTTGATGATGAGTGTTGAATACATAAGGGTAAATGCGTCTAACAAAAAACAGATAGAAAAATTGCTGAGCAAAAGGCAGGAAAATGCAGGTATTTTGATTATGATTGTTCTCGGTGTTGCCATTCTTGGTCTGGTCGGGCTTCTCTACCTGTCTTAAAATCAAAAAATATATATACTCTCACTTAAAACTTTTAAGCAGATGAGATTTAAAATACTTGCTTGGCTGGCATTTGCAGTAATTCTTTCTACTATAGCATATGCTACTGGCACGTGTACAGATAGTGATGGCGGGCCTATTGATCCTGCTAAGCCGACAAGGTTTATTGGAATCAAGGGTTTTGTTGATTATGGTACAGGGCCGAAGGAGGACTATTGCGTCTCAAGGTTCGGAGGCTCGTTCATGCCATGGGGCGAGTGGGTGCGTGAATATTATTGTGATGGAGACAACATTGCATCAGAAGACTATAATTGCAAGGATTACAAATATGGCTCGTGCGTGAATGGAACATGCATAAATTATACAGGAACGCAGGCAGAGCTTGATGATGTTGGCACAGCTCTCTCAAAAGAAAATTATTCTAACTGCGGAAACAAGAAGCTTGATGGCAAAGAGGAATGTGATCCTCCTGGCAAGGTTTGCATGATTGCGGGGGGCGGAATGGGAACATGCACTAATCAGTGCAAAT
>JAWABT010000019.1:0-11045 GCA_038884515.1 Candidatus Woesearchaeota archaeon
TTCGAGACTTGTGAGGCGCTGGAGTTTCATATCAAGTATTGCTTGTGCTTGCTTTTCAGATAGCTTGTAATCCTGCATCAAGCCTTGTTTTGCTTCTTGAACGCTTTTTGCTGCTTTGATTAATTTAATTACTGGGTCTATGTTGTCAAGTGCAACTATCAATCCTTCAAGGAGATGTGCTTTGTCACTTGCCTCGGTTAGCTCAAATTGTGTTCTGTTTCTTACTACAAGCTGCCGATGCTTTATGAATTCTTCAAGAAGTTCTTTTAGGTTAAGTGTTCTTGGCTCGTTGTCAACGAGTGCGAGCATTATTACTCCGAAAGTTGTCTGGAGTCTTGTGTGTTTCAGGAGTTGGTTTATAACAACATCGCTATTTGCCCCTGTTTTCAACTCAATGACTATCCTTAATCCGTCTTTATCGCTTTCATCCCGTAAGTCAGATATTCCGATTATTTTTTTGTCTCTTACAAGGTTTGCTATCTCTTCAACAAGCTGTGCCTTATTGACCTGATAAGGTATTTCTGTTATTATTAGGCTTGTTTTCTTTTTTGTTTCTTCGACATTTATTTTTGCTCTGACAATTATTTTTCCTTTTCCTGTCTGGTATGCTTCTTTTATTCCTGAGCTGCCACAGATTATTCCTCCTGTTGGAAAGTCAGGTCCTTTTATGTTTTGCATTAGTTCTTCTGGTATTATTGTTGGCTGTTCTATCAGTTTTATTGCTCCGTCGCAGATTTCTCCCATGTTATGGGGTGGTATGTTTGTTGCCATTCCGACAGCTATTCCCGAGCTTCCATTGATTAGTAGGTTTGGTATTTTTGATGGGAGAACAGATGGTTCTTTCAAGCTGCCGTCAAAGTTAGGCACAAAAGGAACTGTTTCCTTTTCAAGGTCTTGCAGTATTTCTTCTGATATCTTATTGAGTCTTGCTTCTGTGTATCTCATTGCAGCGGGTGAGTCACCATCAACACTGCCAAAGTTTCCTTGACCCTCAACAAGTGGGTATCTTAGTGAGAATGGTTGTGCCATTCTTACCATTGAGTCGTAGACTGCTGCGTCGCCGTGGGGATGGTATTTACCCATGCAGTCTCCTACTATTCTTGCTGATTTTTTGAATGGCTTGTTGTGTAGCACACCCATTTCGTACATTGCATAGAGGACTCTTCTGTGCACTGGTTTCAGGCCGTCTCTTACGTCAGGAAGCGCTCTTCCGACTATGACTGACATAGAGTAATCTAAGTAAGAAGTTTTCATCTCATCTTCAATCACTCTTTGAATGATTTTTCCTTCTTGTTTTTCTGTTTTTTCTGCTGCTGGCTCATCCATTTTTTATCTCGAGAAAACGTTTTTCTCTATTGATTTAAAAAAGTTGGTTATTTATAAGCTTTTTGATTGAAAACAATGGTTATACGGGCTATAAAGCCTGTTTTCATGGTTTTTACATAGAGGAGGAAATTGATTTATTCTAATCTTTTCAAGATATTTTCATTAACGCCAAAACTGTTGCCGCAGTAAACGCACTGTTTTCTTTTGCCTGCTGTTATTGTTTCTTTGCTCTGGTATTTCATCTGGTTTTTGCAATTAGGGCATTTTAGAAGCAGCATCATTTTTCAGATTCTTCTTCGTTTGTTTCTTCTGATTCTTCTTGTTCTTCCTCAGCTGGTTCTTCTGTTTCTTCAGTTGTCTCTTTAGATTCCTCTTTTATTTCTGCGTTTGTTTCTTCTGCCTCTTCAGTAGGTACCTCCTCTTCAGGTTCTGGAAGTTCTGGATTTTCCTCTTCTTCTACTTTTTCTTCTTTTTCTCCATGAACTATTTCTTCTGCTCTTTCAGAAATTTTTTTTTCAAGTTCTGCTGGGATTTCTCCTTTAAATATTCCTTCTGATTCATATTTTTTTTGTTTTACTTTTGTTCTGCTTGCCTCTTCTTCTATTTTTTCAACAGTTAGTCGCGCTTCTTCAGGTTCTTTCTTTATTTCTTTCTCTTCTTCTTTTCCTTCAGTTATTTCTTCTGTTTCCTCAGGAATTTTTTCTGGTCCTTCTTCAAATTCTTCTGAAACTTGTTTCTCTTTCTTTTCTTTTTTCTTGTGTTTTTTCTTTGGCGTTTCTTTTTCTTCTTTTTCGCCGTAAATTTCTAGTTCTCCGAGCTTGTCTTCTGCCGGCTCTAGTGGCGGAGGTATCTCTTCTCTTTCAAAAACCTCTGTTTTGGGCTCTTCTGTATAGACTTCGAGTTTTTTTATTTCGCCTGACTGTGTGACAAGTTCTACTCCCGGCTCTTTCACACCTTTTGATTCTTCAATAACTTCCGCTGCTCTTATTGTCTCTGCTTCATACTGTTCTTCTTTTTTCTCAAGTGCTTGTTCTAGTTCTTTGAAGCCCTCGAATTTTTTCTTGAGTTCTTCAGGGGGCAGGTCAAAGTATTCAAAGAATGTTTTTGTGAGTTTGATTAGTTTTGTCCTTCCTTTTTTTTCTCTTGTTATGTAGCCATCTTCCTCCAGAAGGTCTAGGTGCTTGTATGCTTTGTTTGTTCTTATTGAGATTATTTTTGACTGTAGGACGGGGGCTTTGAATGCAACGACTGCCAGGGTCTCGATTACTGATTTTGGAAGTTCTGTTTGCGTGACTATTTTTCTCACGAATGGGAGGTATTTCTCGCGCACAGTCATCTTCCAGAAGTCACCTTCCTGCACCAGCATGAGTGAGCCGCCTTTCTGCTCAAATTCCTGTTTTAGCTCTTCTAATGCCTGCTTGATTCTCTCAAGGTCTCTCTCTTTTGTCAGCCTTGAGATATCTTCTATCGAAATCTTCTGCCCTGCTGAGAAAAGTATTGATTCTATCCTGAACTTTAGGTCACTCATTTTTTATGTACTTGTCTCCCTCTTTTTTTAGCTTACCTGCATCAACCAGCTTGTTTATGAATGGCTGGAGGTGTGTTGGTTTTGTGCCTATTGCTGCAGATATCTCTTCTGTTGTTTTTGGCTCTTTGCTTGCGACGTATATTATGAAGTTGTTAAAGACATTGAGTGCGTTTGTGTCAAGCACTTTGTTTTGCGCCCTCACGCTTTTCACAATCATGTCAACCTCGTGTAGTTTTGCCTGCATGTCATTAAGCAGTCCTGTAAGGGCATTTGAGTTAAAATGTAATTCTTCTGGTTCAAGTATTTCTACAGATGCTGGCATCGAGTCAAAGCAGAAGTCAAGAAGCTCTTCTGCGCTCTTGAACTTCAACTCAAGCTCTACAAAAACCCCGAATAATTCACCTTTCTTTTCAGCAGGGGCATAGTTTTCTTTTGTTATCTGGAGCCCGTCTTTCTTTAGCTTTTCAATGTATTTTTTCAATGTTTCTTCTATGTATTCTTTTGGTGCTCCAAGCATCTGAATTATTGTCCTAACCAATAAATTATCTCCCATGAAAAAATTAGATTTCAGAGTAATATAAAAAGGTTACTACTTCCATACCCCTGCTATTTTGTGTCCGCACTCTGGGCACTTTCCATCTTTTATTCTGTTTTGTAATATGTTATAGTATGATCTTTCTATAAGCAGTTTTTTGCATTTTGGGCAGAATGTGTTTTCTTCTTCTGTTGTTGTTACATTTCCTATATAAACATAATGCAGCCCCGTGTTCATTGCGAGTTTTCTTGCTTCAATTAGTGTTGCTGCTGATGTCGGCGGCATGTCTTCGAGCTTGTATGCTGGGTAGAATGCGCTGAAGTGCAGCGGAACATCCTCTCCTAAGTTTTCTTTTATCCATGCAATCATCTGCTTTATCTTCTCCATGTCATCGTTCAGTTTTGGTATTACCAGGTTTGTTATTTCGAGCCATACTTTTTTTTCTTGATAAGTCTTGAGTGCCTCGAGTATTGGCTCCATCCATGCTCCTGTGTATTTTTTGTAAAACTCATTATCAAATGCTTTTAGGTCGACATTTGCTGCATCCATGTGCTTGCAGATATCTTTCAGTGATTCTTGATTTGTGAAGCCGTTTGTCACAAAAATATTCTTTATTCCTTTTTTCTTTGCAAGCTTTGCTGTGTCTAGTGCGTATTCTGCAAATACAGTTGGTTCGTTGTATGTGTATGCTATTGATTCGCAGTGTTCCTCAACTGCTTTCTTCACTATCTCTTTTGGTGTCAAATCATATGTGTGCCATTTTCCTGGCTTTGCCTGTGAGGTTGTCCAGTTCTGGCAGTGCTGGCATATTAGTGTGCAGCCGATTGTTCCTATTGAGAATGCTGCGCTTCCTGGTAGGAAATGGTAAAGTGGTTTTTTCTCTATGGGGTCTATCTGCACTGCGGTTGCCTTTCCATAAACAAGAGAGTACAGCTTTCCTTCCCTATTCTGCCTCACTCCACAGAACCCCGTCTCTCCATCTTTAATAACGCATCTTCTTGGACACAAGCTGCACTGCAAGATATTGTCTTTTAGTCTTTTATACCAGAGTGCTTCTTGCATAATCTGTAGTTGGATTATCCTCTATTAAAATGATTGTTACTATTCTTTAATAGTCCTAAAAGTTTTTTAATGTAGAATAAAAACGAGAGTTGGGGGTGTATTACATATGGCATTATTTGGATTCTTAAAGAAAAAGGGAAAAGAGGAGATCGAGCTTCCGCCACCGCCGAGCCCTCCTGAAGAAGAGCTTTCTATTCCTTCTGAACCGGAAATTCCACCAATACATGCAGGAATGCCTTCTGTTGTGGAGCTTCCCAAGCCAGAATATGAGAAAAAAGAAATAAAACCTGAGTACGAGAAGCTTGAGTTTCCAGAAATTCCCGCCTACGAAAAAGAAGAGGAATTTGAGGCAGCACAGCCAACAGAGGAAGAGGCACCGCGTGTTTTCGATAAGACATTGAAAGAGACATTCCCGACAAGGGAGGATGTTTTTGCCCCAAAAAAATTAAAGCCAATGTTTGTGGCTGTTGACGAGTTTAAGAACCTCGCAAGTAATACAAAAGTTATCAGGGCAAAACTCATGACAGCAGAGGAACACGTTGCAAGACTTAGCGACGTTAAGAACCAAAAGGAAAGAATTCTTGAGAGATGGCGCGGTCTGCTTGAGGATGCTGAGAAAAAGATATCATATGTTGATGCTGTCTTGGAAAAAGCGCAAGGGTGATAAAATGAACGGTCAAAAAGCTCCTGTTTTTGTGAAAATTGAGGATTATAAAGACATAATGGACCTGCTTTCTCTGATCAAAGAGAAACTTAGCCAAGCAAGGTTTCTTCTTGGAAAGATAAATGAACTAAAGAATCAAGAGGATGCAGAGCTTGCTAGCTGGGAAAAAGACCTGGATGATGTTGCATCAATGGTCAGCGATGTTGACAGAATGCTTATAGAGCCAGAACTATGAAAGAGCATTTCTTCGTCGGAATAAAAGATCCTTTACGGACAAGGCGAGACTTGCTTAGCTCATCAAAGGTGATTCTTGATTCTCTGAAAAAATATGATGATTTTGTTTCTGCTCGTGAAGAAAAGCAAAAATACATATTTGAGCTTAAGAGAGTAATTGACGAATTAATGGTACTTAACAAAAAGCTAAGGGCCCATCTGCCAAAGACGCCACTGAAAGTTCCTGAGCTTGAAATGCAAAAAGTCAAGGTGAAAGGAAAGAAAGCAAAAACAGTTAAGGCAGAGACTACTGCAAAGTCGAAGCTTGACCTTCTTGAGCAGGAATTATCCAAAGTCGAGTCAAGACTGAAGGCTTTGGAATAAACTTTATATATCACTCGTAATTAATTCTGGATATGCGGGCGTGCCGGAGTGGCCAAACGGGACAGACTCAAGGCCGGGAAAATGTAAATCTGTTGTCTGCCATTCCTTAAAGGGGTGGTGGGATATCTGTTGGCTTAGTGCCTACGCAGGTTCAAATCCTGTCGCCCGCATTTTTATTATTTTTCTATAACAGGTCATAAAAACATTTATATACATTAATTTTTAAACAAGAGGATATGACAGTTGAAATCAGGGCAATAGGCGGTTATGGTGAAGTCGGCAAGAATATGACTGCAGTTAGGATTGATGATGAAGTCATTATTTGTGATATGGGGCTTCACATGCCTAACTATATAAAATACACAGAGGAAGAAGGAGAAGATGTTGTAAAGCTTAGGACAGAGGATTTAATAAAAGTAAAGGCAGTGCCGAATCCTGAAGTGATAGATGACTGGAAGGATATGGTCAAAGCAATTATCCCAACACACGCACATCTTGACCACGTCGGTGCTATTCCTTACATTGCTGATAGGTTTGATGCACCTGTAATTTGCACGCCATACACAGCAGCAGTATTAAGATCAATTTTGAAAGATGAAAAAATAAAGATTAGAAATGAAATAAAAGTGCTGAATCCAAATACCACTCTGAAGATAAGTGACAAGATAACAATCGAATTCATCAATGTAACCCATTCGACGCCGCAGACAGTCATGGTTGCTATCCATACAAAGCACGGTGTTATTCTTTATGCGACTGATTTCAAGTTTGACAACAATCCAACAATTGGGAAAAAGCCAAATTATGATGCTCTTGAAGCAATTGGCAAAAAAGGTGTTCTTGTTGCATTGATTGACTCATTATACGCAATTGAAGACGGAAAATCACCTTCTGAGCTTGTTGCAAAAGAATTATTGAGAGATGTACTTCTCGGTGTTGATTCAAGAGGAAAGGCAGTTATTGTTTCAACATTCTCATCTCATATTGCAAGATTGAAGGCAATTGTTGAGTTCGGCAACAAGCTTCACAGAAAAATTGTCTTCCTTGGCCGTTCCTTGGCAAAATACATTGATGCGGCTGCCGAGGTGAACATCGCGCATCTTGAGAAAGAGGGTGAGGTCTGCAGGTTCGCAAAGCAGACTGCAAGAAAGCTGAAAGAGATTGAAAAAAAAGGGCCTGAAAAATATCTCATCATCGCAACAGGCCATCAAGGAGAACCTAAATCAGTGCTTTCAAAAATGGCAAATGGCATTCTTCCATTTTATTTTGAGAATGAGGACCATGTTGTTTTCTCGTGCAAAGTCATCCCGACTCCAATAAACAAGGCATACAGGGAAATCCTCGAAGATAATCTCAAAAGCAAGGGCGTGAGGATATTCAAAGATGTTCATGTTTCAGGTCATTGCTACAAAGAAGACATAAGGGATTTAATAAAATATACAAAACCAGAGCATATAATTCCTATTCATTCTGAAAAGCACTGCATGGATGCATTCACAGAGCTTGGCTTGAAAATGGGTTATAAGGAAGGCAAGACAGTGCACCAGCTTCTCAACGGTCAGTCACTTAGTTTGTAGAATAATAAAATATTTATATTAGTTAATCAATTTCACTATTCGGGGGTGTTAAAATGAGGTTGGTTTTAGCAGATGCAACATATCTGAAAGACAGTATTACTGTGATTTCTGAATTAGTGCACGAAGCAAGATTTAAGATTAACAAAGATGGTCTTGAACTTGTGGCGATGGATCCTGCAAATGTGGCAATGGTCATATTCAAGCTTCTCTCGAGTTGCTTTACAGAATACGATATTCCCAAGGATGTTGAGATTGCAGTAAATCTTGCTAACCTGAAGCAAATTCTGAAAAGGGCAAAAGCAAATGACATAATGACTCTTGAAGTGACTGCAGACAACAAACTGAAGATACAGATGAAGTCAGATACAGTAAGGACTTTCAGTCTGCCGATGATTGATATTGAAGAAAAAGAGCAGAGGGTTCCTAATCTTAGCTTTCCTGTTGTTGTCTCAACAGCTTCGCATGTTCTTAATGATGCAATTGATGATGTGGATATTGTTGCAGAATCAGTTACATTTGCTGCAGAACCTAACAGGTTCTGTATTAATGCAGAGGGAGATCTTTCAAAAGCAGATATTGAGATAAAAAGCGATGACAACACAAAGATAAATTCAGAGACTCAGGCAAAAGTAAAGGCAAAATACTCAATAGAATATCTGAAGAAGATGATTCAGGGAGCAAAGCTCGCGAATAACGTAAATATTTATTTCAGCCAGGATTATCCCTTAAAGATTGAGTACAAGGTTGTTGACAAGGTCCTGCTTAGCTTTATTCTCGCTCCAAGAGTTGAGAATGATTAAATAAAAAAGAAATTTTTTTCTTATTTTTTTCCGTAATAGAACATCTTTTCTATTGCTACGTCCTCTGAGGTGTAATTGCCCTGTTTTGGATGGGATTTCTCACTGCTTTCTTTTTTTTCCTGCAAAACTGCCTGCTTTTCTTGTTTTGGCTGCACTTGCTGGATTATTACAGGTCTTGCGGCATTGCTCTTAAGTTGCTCAACATCTGATTTAAGCATTGCAATAGTTTCTTTCAATGCCATAATCTCCTGTACAAGCTGTCTGTTCTGCCTTTCAAGCATTATCTGATACTGATTGTCAAAGCTGGTGCTGTGGCTAGAACTTTGCTTTTCATTGCAGCATGCACAAGAAGATTGTTCTGCAATACTTGTTTTTGCAAGTACATCTTTCAGCTCGTCATCGCGAACAACTTCGCTTGCTTTTGCAAAAGCATCATCATGAGAAACGGCCATTCCATGTTTTTTGAATTCAACACTTAATTGATTTATTTTCTTAAGTTTTTCTACATCCATTATTCTCCCACCTCATTTTTTTACTGCTCCAGTATAAGATAGCCATCTTTGTCTATGGTATATCTTGTCTTTTCCGGCTGCTGGCTCTCTTTTGTCAATGTTGGTATCTCTGGCACGGACTGTGGCTTCACGGGCGGCACTTTTGCTCTTTTAATACCTGATAGCTGTATTGCACACTTCTCACAGTATAGCTTACTTCCTTCTTTCTTTGCAACGCAGTTCTGACAGAGCTGTTTGCCACACCACTGGCATGGCCCAACAATTGCCCTGTGATGTTTGAGACATCTCATTTTATCACGTATTCCAGAAACCTTCTAATATATAAATATTATTGTTAAGAATTTATAATACGGCTGCCGGGAATTGAACCCGGGCCAAGAGCTGTTTCACCCCCGGATTACCGAGAGATTGCCACGAAGTTTGTCTGGAACCTCGTTTGGGAAGCTCCGATCATACCGTTAGACCACAGCCGTGCTTTTAAAAAAATATTGCGTTGATAAGCAATGTGGCTGAAATGCCTATCACAATGCCAACCACGATATCCATGATTTTATGCTGTTTCCGTATTCGCACCGCATCATGCACTACAAGGATAGAAAAAGCAAGGGTTATTAAAAATATTGCGGAATTCAGGCCTTCAACAAGGCAGACAGATGTGGTGAGTGCGCTTACAAAAGCAGAATGGGAGCTTGGCATTCCGCCGCACTCAAAGAAGTTTCGCTTACTTCTAGAGATTACAGTTTTTAAAAGTTGGTTTATCAACCAAGCGCAGGCTACACTAATTACAATCAGGTTCATTCCGCAGCTGGTTGCTGTACACCTTCTGTTTCGCTGTAGCTTGGCATTGCTGATTTTGATATAATCATTATGTCACCTATTGCTTTTACTAATTGGTGTGGCACAATGACTCCTTTTGCAGTGCCTAGCACTTTGCTCAAGAAGGAATTCTTAGTTGCCCTTACCCGCCAGCCTTGTATTTTTGTTTGACTCAATTGAATTTCTTCTACATCACCGAAATAATCTCCCTCTTCTGTAAAAACTTTCATTTCATATGTTTCAGTTATTTTTTTCATTCTCAGCATAGCAAATCCCTCCTCTTGATTACGATGGTTTTTTAGAAAACAATCGGCTATATAAACTTTTTGCCTAAACAGCAAGTTATTTAAAAGGACACTATTTGGTATTTTACATGCAGTATAAAAACCTAACAGTCATCGGAACATCACACATAGCTCCTGAAAGCCTCAAAGAGATTGAAAAAAAGATAGTGAGTGAGCATCCAGATATAGTTGCTCTGGAGCTGGATAGGAAGCGGCTTGCGGCCCTGCTCAGCAAAAAACGCACCAAAACAAGGTGGAGAGACATAAAACAGATAGGAATCAAAGGATATCTTTTCTCTGTAATTGGCGCTTGGATTGAGCAGAAGCTTGGCAAGAAAACAGGAGTTTCTCCTGGTTCCGAAATGCTGCTTGCATTCAGGATAGCACAGAAGTCTGGAGCCCGCGTGGCATTGATTGACCAAGATATTGAGATAACACTTAAGCGCTTCTCCCAGGAGCTGAGTTGGAAAGAAAAATGGCATTTTATTGTAGATCTTTTTGAAGCATTTATTTTTGGTAAACCAGATATCAGCTTTGATTTGGCAAAAGTTCCCACACAATCAGTTATCAATAGAATGATTTCAAAGGTTAAAAAAAGATATCCTAATGTCTATAAAGTTCTTGTCATAGAAAGAAATAGAGTCATGGCAGCAAATCTTGCTTCTCTTTTGATAAATCATCCTGATAAGAAAATTATTGCTGTTATTGGAGCAGGCCACGAGAAGGAGATTATAAATCTTGTAAAATATAAATTAAAAGAAGAATATTTATATACTTGATTTATAAATATTATTTAGATGAACTGGCTTAATTTTAAAGACAAAATAAAAAGGTATTTTTGGTTTTCGAATAAAGAGCTTAATGGGCTTCTTCTGCTCTCAATTATTTTTGGATTTATTTTCTCATTTAATGATTGGGGTACTGTTGTTTTTGATTGGTCTGCGGGAATTAAAAACTTGCTTGTTGCTTTTGTGATATCTTTTATCGCTCTTTTTATACATCACTCTGCCCAGAGACTTGCTTCGCTCCAAATTGGTTTTAGGCCTGAACATAAAATTTGGTGGCCAGGATTGCTTCTTGGTTTGATATTTGTTATTTTTTCAAATGGAAAGATATTCTTAATGTTGTCCATTTTTTATAAAATCCAAGGTTCTCAAGAAATTGTTTTTAAAAGCCACGCCGATAGCAAAAAGTTCCATTAGCTTACAGTTATTGCAGTCGCCATTGCAATATTCGGCGATTCATTTTACTACTGAAAAATTCTTGCTTGTCATTACGATAAAATGTTTACATTTCCAGAACCTTATGTTCAGCTAGGCAGCAAGACGCGTCTTGTTTTGGTTT
>JAWABT010000020.1:0-10885 GCA_038884515.1 Candidatus Woesearchaeota archaeon
ATTGAGCGAAATCCTTAACGCCTTCATCCGAAGAAGCGGCGCGAAAGGTCCAAAATTTATTCCAAAAATAACTGTTGACTACCGCAGCCGAGAAAGAAAGGGCGTTAAATAGGGCGATTGCCGAACCGCTGTGAACCGTAAAAAGATAGCTCAAAAGATTCAAAATGCCAAAGTCAATCAAAGTATTTAAGATACCAACCGAAGCAAACTTCCCTATTTCAAAAAATACCGGCCGCCATAATTTAGAAAACAAATAAAAAATATAAAGGCCTGCCAGCGCCGCCAGCGGCATCCCAATGGGTAAGGTATATTTTAAAACGCCCGCTTCAAGGCCAATATTTTTTAAAATCGGCAACAAAAACCAGCCGACTATCTCTCCAATGATTAAAATTGCCACCACATCGCTTTGTTTCATAAAAATGAGGATTATCACGAATATCTGACGGAAAAAAGACGGAAAAAAAATCCGAGTAAATCCGCCTGATATCGGAGAAATTCTGTTTATTTTTACTTAATTCTTTGATAAATTTCTTAAGGTCGTGCTTCTGCACTGCTGATAATGCCATAGAATAAAATATTAGAAGGGTTGTTTATAAAGGTTTGTTCTCTGCCATGACTTGGCGAAAGCTTTTTAAAGAAGCCATAACTCTCAAGAAGCATGAAACTCGAGAAAGGGCTTGGGCCAGTCAAAAGATTCGGAGTAAGATACGGAAGAACAGTAAAGGCGAGACTGGCAAAAATAGAGATTGAACAAAAAAAGCCACAGCTATGCCCATACTGCGAGCAGCCAAAAGCAAAAAAATTATTTGCAGGCGTTTATTTATGCAAGAAATGCGGGGCCAAATTCACAGGCAGAGCATTCTTCCTCACAAAACCAGAGGAGGCTGCTGAGGAAGAAGATAAAAAAACTAAAAAAGAAAAGGAAACTGAAGAAGAAAAAGAAGAGGAAACTGAAGAATAAAAAAATGGTAAAATATACTTGTTTTATGTGCGGCAAAAGAATATCAAAAGAAATGCTCGGAAAAAGAGTAAGATGCCCATACTGCGGAAGCAAAATTCTATACAAGTCAAGAGAAACTATAACAAAAGTAAAAGCAATATAAAAATGGAATCAAAAGAAGCACAGGAAAACATCGGAAGACTGCAGCTGATGGAACAGCAGGCACAGACTTTGGTGATGCAGAGGCAGCAGTTTCAGACACAATTATTCGAACTTGAAAATGCATTAAAAGAACTCGGGGTGACAGAAACAGCATTCAAAATCATAGGAAACATAATGGTCAGCTCAAAAAAAGATGCGCTTGAAAAAGAGCTTAAGCAGAAAAAAGAAATTGTCGAACTGAGAATTAAAAATGTAGAGACTGAAGAGAAAAAAATCAGGGAAAAAGCAAAAAAACTCCAGGAAGAAGTTCTAAGCGCACTCAAGAAAAAGGAGTAAAAAAAATGGGGGAAGAACAATTAACGGCAGTAATCAGCATGCTCAAGGAACTTGAAGAAGACTCCACTGTACCTAAACATATAAAGACAAAAGTGGCAAATACAATAAAGACACTTGAGACAGATGACTGCGAAATCTCAATCAAAGTAAGCAGGGCAATGAATGAGCTTGAATCAATAACAGAAGACAACAACATGCAGCCACATACAAGGATGCAGATACTAAGCATTGTAAGCACGTTAGAAATCGTTCCGTAAACATTATTTCTTAAATCCTTTGGGTACTACGCACAGAGACAATTGCATAAAAATGTTTGACGTATGACGTTCGACGTCAGACATTTTCCCAAAACTCCGAGAACGTCATACGTCTTACATCCAACGTTTTTTTGCGAGCCTCTCTGTCCATAGAACTTTACTCAAAGTACAAAAAAGAATTTATTTCTTCTTGACAACCTTTGATTTAATAACAATAGAATTAGGAATGTAAATAATATCTCCTTTCGATGTCTTTATTTTAGTATCCAAAAGACTCAGCTCATCAACCTTGCCAGAGACACCATCAATACTTACTCGGTCTCCTTTCGTGATTAATTCTTTCCTGTAAATCACAATCCCTGCAATAAAGTTCGGAATGAAATCCTTCAATCCAAGAAAAGCTGAAATTATCAGGATGACCATCGCTGCAAGGGCAATGATATAAAGGACAACTGTTGTTATGCCAAGCTGATTAAGGGCAAATATGACTGCAACAAAATAAATAAAATACTCTGCAAGATTAGCAAGAACAGTCTCAAGTGGAAGACGAGCGCCTGCCTTCTTAAGTATGTTGTCAAGCTCTGCCTCATGAAGAACCTTGTGCAGCAATCTTCCAACAAGCTTTCCAAGAATAAAACCAAGAAGAAGTATAACTACAGCCGCAATAATGCTGTTAAGGGTTGCCCCCACATATGTTTTTATGCTCAACCAGTCCATATTTAAATTAAAAAACAGAATGTTTTTAAACCTTTTCCTCAAAAACATTATTATGGTTGACGTTGCTGGAAAGATAAAAGAACTCGAAGACCAGCTGAGAAAAGCCCAGTACAACAAGGCAACAGAGCATCATTTTGGTGTTGTAAAAGCACAGATAGCAAAATTAAGGGAAAAATTAGAGGCAAGCACAGCAAAAAAAGGGGCAGGAGCTGGCTTCGGGGTAAGAAAATCAGGAGATGCAACAGTCGTGCTTCTTGGATTTCCCTCTGTAGGAAAAAGCACACTCCTAAATGCACTAACAGGAGCAAAAAGCAAGGTAGCTGCATATGAATTCACGACACTCACAGTCGTGCCCGGAGTGATGAAGTACAACCAAGCAAAAATACAGATACTTGACATCCCGGGAATAATCGAAGGAGCATCTGCTGGAAAAGGAAGAGGAAAAGAAGTCCTGTCAATTGTCCGCGGAGCTGACCTTATACTAATACTCATTGATGCACTACACCCAGAACACCACAGGGCAATACTAAAAGAACTAGCAGATGCAGGAGTAAGAATAAACCAGACCCCGCCAGATGTCAGGATAACAAAAAAAGCAAGAGGAGGAATAGGAATAGGAAGCACTGTTCCATTAGCACTTGACAAAAAAACAATGGAAGACATCCTCAGAACATTCAGACTGAACAACGTTGATGTCCTGATAAGAAGCCCTGTTGACATAGACTCTTTCATTGATGCAGTCGAAGGAAACAAAAGATACATACCTGCCTTGACAGTCATAACAAAAATAGACATGCTTGGGCCTGAAAAGCAAAAAGAAGTGATTGAAAAAATAAAGCCAGACCTCGTGGTGAGCGCAGAGCAAAACATAAACATGGACGAGCTAAGGGAAAGCATATTCACAAAACTAAACTTCATAAGAATTTATCTCAAAGAAGTAAACAAGAAGCCAGACCTTGATGTGCCGATGATAATGCGCAAAGGAAATACAATAAGAAATGTCTGCATGAGAATACATAAAGACTTCATAAAAAAATTCAGGTTTGCAAGAATCTGGGGCAAATCAGCAAAATTTCCAGGACAGGCAATGAGAAACCTTGACAAGCCGCTGGAAGACGGAGATATTGTTGAGATACACATCAGTTAACCGTAAACCGTTTGCCGTTAACCTTTACAAGCTCCTCAAATAATCATCTTTTTTCTTGAATCCTTTTCTTTTAGTAAGCTTAAGCATTGCCTTGTCAAACCAAGAGCCATACTGAGCTGCTTTCTTCGAGCGCCAGGCATACTTCTTAGGCAAGCCAAGCTCTTCGGCAATCTCTCTCAAAATTATTTTTTTCTCTTCTTTGCTAATCTTTCTTTTAGGAGAAATCCCCATTGCTTCCCGTATCAAATCATCATCGAGAAAAGGGGCAACAATCTCCATTCCTAAATAGCGCGCGATTGAATTATCCCTTTTCATGTCCCGCTTCCACATTGTTTTCAAACGAGCCCAGCACTCTGCATGAACATCTTTTGCCTTTGCATGATGATGATAACCTGCAAAAATCTCTTCACTACCAAGTCCTGAGAAAACAGTCTTTATCCCATCTTTCTTTGCCATCTTCATAGCAGCAAGAATGACAGAGCCGACACCAACAGAGAGAATATCAACATGCTCTAATGCTTTTTTTGCCTCCTTGAACAATTCATGAACTTCGTCAATATCAAAAGTCTTTACCTTTATCGGAATCCTGAAGCGCTTTGCAAAACTCATTGCCCAAGGGATATCAGGAGAATTATCCAAGCCAACAGTATAACAGATGAAGTCAGCTTTTGCCTTCTTGCAGAGAAAAGCAATAAGGCAGGAATCAACACCCCCTGACAAAAGAATACCAAACTTCTCATTAGGAATTCTCTTCTTAACTGCATTAACCAAAGCTTTCTCTACTTTCTTCTTTGTTGATTTTTTTGACTCTTTTTCAAGCCGGACTATTTTCTTTATCCAATCTTTTTCTGGGATTAATACCATAGTAAAATATTTAAAAGCAAGAATATATAAAACTATGCGTGAGAAAGCAATTAAGCAAATCAGAGATAAAACAGTTAAATGAAGATATCAAAAAATTCTATTGCATTGAAAACTTCATTGAAAAAAAATCAAAAGCAGAGTATCTTGTGAATGAGCAAAGACTGCTCATGATTGACGGAGAGCCGACATTCTTTTATTATGGAGACCTACTTGTCCCAACATTAAAATTTCTATTGAAAAACAATTTCCTGAAAAAAATAACCGTTGACATGGGAGCAGTGAAGTTTGTTGCAGAAGGAGCTGACATAATGAGGCCAGGAATAATAGCAGTTGATGAAGGAATAAACAAAAATGATTTTGTAGCAATTATTGATCAGAAAAACCAAAAGCCACTTGCAGTCGGGCAGGCCTTGTTTGAGAGCCATGAATTAAGGGCACAGACAGCTGGAAAAGTCGTGAAGAATATCCATCATGTCGGGGATGAGTTGTGGAACTGTTCTTAATTACGGCAGCTCTGCAACATTCAGCCGCCTTGATTTCGGCACGAAATTAAGAATCCTTCCATCAACAGCGTATTTTCCTGTGCCAAGAAAATCGTCATTGTGCTTGATTATGACAAAACCAGACCATTCACCCTGCTTGTTCAGGTCTTTTCCCCTAAGCCAGTCTATCGCCTCTTTATCATTTAGTTCAGCAACATTTTTTGTCGCAAGAGGACCTATTATCTGAGAACCTTCAATGCTCAGCCTCAATTCTCCCCTCTTCAGCTCTGCAAAATACATCCCAACAGAGCTTATCCTGAAAAGAGACAAATTAATTTTAGAGATATCTGGGTTTATTGCATATATTTTTTCTTTCTCACTGAGAAGAAATGCATAATCTGGCTTGAATTCACAGCCCCACTGCTTATTGATTAACGAAATAAAATGCCTCCTCTCTTTGCTTGCAAGAATCTTTAAAGAAGTTTTCATCTAAACTCCCCAGACAGGATTATTCCTCCTCATCATCTCAGCAATCTCTTTCAACAGGTTTTTCTCATCCTCAGTGAGATACTGCTTGTATTCCTTGAATTTCCTGAAATCTTCCTCTGGAATGTAAGAATAAAGTATGTCTCCCTCTTTTATCTGCCTTCCAACAATAACATCAGGCAGCGAAACAGCAACCTGCCTCCCTTTCTCAGCAGAAGGTATATTTTCCTGCTCGTGCTGCATCCCTTTCACTGCAGTAATAATCTTGCAATCCCTGTTCATCAACTGAATGCCTGGCGTGAGCGTGCCCTGCATGACCTCAACACCGACAACAGCAGGATTTGACTGCCTGAAAACATAACCCTTCAAAAGCTGAATCTTGCATGGCTTTATCAAAAGACCCATTGCAGCCATCTCCATGTTTCTCTTTGTCTCAGCAACCCAAGCCTCATAATCCTCAATAACCTTATAGATGACAGGATGAGTGATGACCTTGACCTGAGGCGGAATGCACTCTGGCATAGGAATGTTAAATCCGAGAATTATTCCAAGCAAAGGATTTTTCTTGCTATTTGCCTCTGCATCTGAGATATCCCTCTTTGTTATCTCACCAACACCCGCCTTCTGTATTGGAATACCTTTTTCCTTCAATAAAACACTCAAAGCCTCAAGAGAGCCAAGATTATCTGCCTTTATTATAGCACCCTCCTGAGATGTCTCAAGAATTACTTCCTGAACCTCTTTCTGCACAGCATCCTTGGCAGCATCTATATCTTTATCAGCACCCCTCAATGGCATTCCTGCAGCAACGCCCTCTGCTCCCGGAGCAACAATCTTGACACCTGTTGCTGCACTCACTTCCTTGACTGACTTGAATTTTGTCCTTTTCTCCCTCATCTCTGAAAGCGGTGCAGGAAGAAACAATGCCTTTACTTTGGCTGTTATCGCACCAGCCACTCCGCCAATGACAATAGAGTCACCAACCTTAAGACTGCCATTATATATAATTGCATCCATTGCCTTTCCCAAACCTTTTTCTTCCTTGACTTCAATAATTGTCCCCTGCGCGGCACCCTTTACATCAACACTAAGCTTTTGCTCAAGATACTTTTGCGCAAGACCTGTTAAAACCATGAGAAGCTCTGGAACACCGTCTCCTGTGACAGCAGATGTTGGAACAATTGCAATCTGCTTTGTGTAATCACTAACCCTGTCAAATCGCTCTGACTCAAAACCAAGCTCAAACATCTTTCCGACTAATTCATAGATTTTTTTGTCAAGCTCCTGCTGGACCTGCACGTGCTGCTCTGAAATGCTCTGCAGCAATGGTTTTTTCTCAGGACGCCAGCCAGAAAGAAGGTCGATCTTGTTAAGCGCAATAATGAAGGGGGTCTTGAATGCCTTTAATATGTTAATGGACTCTAGTGTCTGAGGCTTTATCCCGTCTGTTATGTCGATTACAAGAACAGCAAGGTCAGCAAGATTTCCCCCTCTTTTCCTGATGCTTACGAAAGCAGCATGGCCTGGGGTATCTATGAAAAGCAGACCTGGAATTGTTAGTTTTAATTTTAGTTTCTCAAGAAGAGGGCCGCATATCTTCTTTATGGTATCTATCGGGATTATTGATGCACCGATTGCCTGCGTGATGCCACCTGCCTCTTTTGCAGCAACAGCGCTTCCCCTAATCTTGTCCTGCAAAAGGGTCTTCCCATGATCTACATGACCCATGACAACAACAATAGGCTGGCGAATCATTTTGCATCATTCACAGAAGATTTGATGTATTTATAAAAAACTTTGCTTTATTTTAAAAACTATCAAAAACATTGTTTTGCCACTCCAGAATGCTCACAAAACGAAAGCTTTATATATAAAATACTCTTTTCGGGTAGTAACACGATTAAAAAATAATGATTGGGGGGTTTAATTATGAAAGCAAAAACAATCGGTATGTTATGTCTTTTAATGATACTTGCTCTCGCAGCAAGTGCATACGCACTGCCTGTAAACATAGAGCAGGTAAAGCTAGACGGAAACACACTGACAGAAGGAGCCACAAACAGGCTTGACATCGAGAAAAACCAGGAGTACGATGTCACTGTAAAACTGGCTGCGCTCGAGAATATCAAGAACGCAGACCTCCAGGTCTTTGTCTCTGGATTTGAGTATTCAAAAACAGACAGAGCACAGGATTTCGAAGGCCCGTTCCATCTTGATGCAAACAGCTCAAGAAACTTCAAGCTCAAAATAAAATTCTCAGACGAGTTTGAAAAAGACGATTACCTGCTGAGAGTCATGGTAACAGACAGGAACACAAAAGAAGTCGAGATGGCAAGCTACAAGATAAAGCTTGATGTTCCAAGAAACAGCCTCAAGATTGAGGATGTTGTGTTCTACCCTGAAAACAATGTGAAAGATGGAGAGGCACTCCTTGCTTCAGTCAGAGTAGAGAACAATGGAGATAGGAACCAGGAAGATGTCAAGGTCACAATAACAGTCCCAGAATTGAATCTTGCTGCAACAAGCTACATAAATGAAATTGAGTCAAATGACGAAGAAGAAACAGAAGAGATATACATGGTCATACCAAAATGCGCAGAGCCAGGCCTCCACGAAGTCAACATAAAAGTTGAATATGGAGAGGGACACTACAGCACAACAGAAACAAGATACATAAACGTAGCAGAGAACAAGGACTGCATAAAAGCAGCAGCAGCACCAACAGCTGAGCCAGCACAGCCAACAGGAACAGAGGCACAAACACCAGTCAAGACAAGCTCAACAGCAAGAAAAGTTCTTGAAGTAATACTTGTAGTGCTTGTTGTATTGCTGGTCATAATCGGCCTGATAATCGGCTTCAGCAAGCTAGGAAACAAAGAAGAGGAGTACTAAACTCCTTTAATTTTATATTTTATTTCTAATTCTTATTTTATATCATTAATTGACATTTAGTTCTTATTAAACCCTCATTTGGGTGCTTCGCACAGTGACAATTCCATATGCGTTAACCGTTTACCGTGAGCCGTTGACCGTTAACGGCAGACGGTGAACCGTGAACGGTAAACGTTCTCGCTTCACTGTCCGAAGGACCTTAACAAGTATTTTAAAAAACTTTATAAACAAAAGACTCACCCTTTATTTTATGCATAAGGAAAAGAAATCAACAGAATCATTTCATAAAGAAATTTGCCCACACAAGAAATACTTCAAGACAGATGACGAGCTAAAGAAATGGTTCAAACAAGAGTGCACAAAAGACTACGAAAAGCACTATCCTGTCATAACCCTGAAAGAAATGGGCTTCACAAGAAAACAATGCAAGTGCGGGCAATGGTTCTGGACAGTCAACAAGGAACAAAAGATATGCGGAGAACCAGAATGCTCAGGAGGCTTTAGATTTGTTGGAAATTCTCCTGCAAAGAAAAAACTCAATTACATACAGGTCTGGGAAGAATTCGCGCGAATACACAAAAAACTCGGTTACACACCAATCAAAAGATACCCTGTTGTAGCAAGATGGAACCCAACAACAGAATTCACAATAGCATCAATAGCAGCATTCCAGCCATTTGTTGTCAGCGGAGAGGTAGAACCGCCTGCAAATCCGCTTGTAATACCACAGTTCTGCCTAAGATTCAGCGATATTGACAATGTCGGAATAACAGGACACTTTGTCTGCTTTGTAATGCTCGGAGAACACAGATTTGTAAACCCAAAAGAATATGACATAAACAAACTGCTAAAAGACCACCTTACCTGGCTCCAGGAAGGAATGGGACTGCCGCTAAATGAAATAACTGTTCACGAAGATGCATGGGCAGGAGGAGGAAACTTCGGGCCATGCGTCGAGTTCTTCTCCCGCGGACTTGAGATAAGCAACCAAGTATACATGCAATACGAAAACACACCAGAAGGACCAAAAGAACTCAAGATAAAAGTCCAGGACATGGGACAAGGCCATGAAAGGGCAGCATGGTTCACACAAGGATGCCCAACAGCATACGACGCAACATTCCCAACAGTCCTAGAAAAACTTCAACAAAAAACAGGAGTGAAAATAGACACTGAATTCATAAAAAAATTCATTCCACACGCACCATGCCTCAACGTGCAAGAAGCAAAAAACCTTGACGAAGCATGGAAAAATGTTGCCAAGAAAATGGGAATGAAAACAGAAGAGTTCAAGGAAAAACTACTTCCAATGACAGCACTGTATGTCATTGCAGAACACTCAAGAGCACTACTCGTTGCCCTCACAGACGGGGCCTTGCCAAGCAATTCAGGAGGAATGTACAATCTCAGAGTAATACTCAGAAGAGCACTCAGCTTCATAAACAAATACAACTGGAACATTGATTTGTCAGAAGTCTGCAAATGGCACGCAGAATACCTGAAACCAATATTCCCAGAACTATCGGAAAACCTTGATGATATAAAGAAAATACTTGATGCAGAAAAAGAAAAATACGAAGCAACACAGAAAAAAACACAGGAAATAATAAACAAAATAATAGCAACAGAACTCACAACAGAAGAACTCATAGAATTATATGACAGCCAGGGAATAACACCAGAACTCATAAAAGAAGAAGCAGAAAAAATAGGCAAAAAAATCAAAATCCCAGAAAACTTCTATGCACTCGTGGCAGCAAGACACGAACAACAAAAAGAATCAGAAACAGCAACAGAAAGAGCAGAAAAAATAGAAATAGGAGAACTACCTGACACAAAAGCACTTTACTATGACGACTGGAAAAAAACAAGCTTTGAAGCAAAAGTCATAAAAATCGTCGATAAAAACATAGTCCTTGACCAGACAGCATTCTACCCAGTATCAGGAGGCCAGGACCACGACACAGGAAAAATCAACAACATCCCTGTTGTTGATGTGTTCAAGCAGGGCCATAATATAATCCACACTCTTGCAGAAAAGCCAAACTTCAAACAAGGAGACACAGTCAAAGGGGAAATTGACTTTGAAAGAAGAAAACAATTAACACAGCACCATACAGCAACACACGTAATAAACGCATCTGCACGAAGAATCCTCGGAAGACACATAAACCAAGCAAGCGCAAAAAAAGAAATAGACAAGGCATATCTTGATGTTACACATTACCAATTGATATCTGAAAAAGAACTTGAACAAATAGAAAAAGAAGCAAACAAAATAATAAAGCAAGGAATAAAGACAACACTTGAATTCCTTCCAAGAACAAAAGCAGAACAAAAATACGGAATGGAAATCTACCAGGGAGGAGCAGTCCCAGGAAAAACCATAAGAATAGTCCACATCCCAGGAGTAGATGTAGAAGCATGCGGAGGAACACACGTTAATAATACCGCTGAACTAGAAGAAATAAAACTGCTCAAGACAAACAAAATAAAAGACGGAGTAGTAAGAATAATATTTGCAGCAGGAAACGCGGCAAAACAGCTAGAGAAAAAAGAAACAGGACAGATAGATGAAGTAGCAAAATTACTAGGAGTTGCA
>JAWABT010000021.1:0-10780 GCA_038884515.1 Candidatus Woesearchaeota archaeon
AGAAGCAAAAAAACAAGCAGAAAATAAAAAAGCTTCATTTTCTAACAAAAGCAATATATAATCCTTCAAGCAGGTCGCTTCCAGCATACCCTGCTACAAGAGCAAGAACCTTTGTCTCACCAAAAGAATAACCAACAATACCCCCGATTATTGCAGAGAGAACCAGGGTAATCAGTATTTTTCTATAATCAAAAGGCTCTCCTTTGCTCCACACGTGCTTGATTATACCCTCCATTCCACGCACTAATCCGCCAAGCAAACCGAATAATATTGGGATGTAAAGCATAAGAACAGGGTTTTAATAAGTAGGATATAAATGTTTTTATTCAGTGTATCATTCTGTTATTGGCCTGTGGCTTTTTTTAGCCAGTAGCAGGTAGCTTGTTGCAATAACCCACGGACTATTACCCAATATCCGCAACGTTTATAAATAACTGGCAAATCTCATAACTTATGGTCTCATTCAAAATAGTAATAGGAACCAAGGAAGGCAAGTGCTTCCAGAGAGAGATAGCAGAGCCTGACTCAAAAAACCTGATAGGAAAAAAAATAGGCGACACAATAAAAGGAGAACTCTTCGGACTAACCGGGTATGAGTTTGAGATAACAGGGGGAACTGACAATGCTGGATTTCCCATGAGAAAAGACATACCAGGGCCAGGAAGGAAAAAAATACTTGCAGTAGAAGGCGTTGGCCTGAAGAAGATAGCAAAAGGCATAAGAGTCAGGAAAACAGTGTGCGGAAACACAATACACGCAAAAACAGCACAAATAAACCTCAAAGTCATAAAAGAAGGCAAGGAAAAGCTGGCTCCTCCTGAAGAGGAGAAGAAAGAAGAAACAAAAGAAGCACCTGCAAAATAAAAGGAAAAGCTTAAATATGCTAAATCTTTACACCAATAAAAAAGGGTGGTAATCATTCAAGACATCGAGCTGATTAAGCAGTTTGTTGACAAGTATAATTCTGCACAGGCAAGCCTGGACGGCCACAACACAATCGAGGCAAAACAAAAATACAAGGAACTCCTGCACATATACAGCGCGATAAACAAATCAAAACTCGAGAAAGAGCACAAAGAGCTTGCATACGAGCAAGTAATGAAAGTATACCGTGAAATCCACAGAGACAACAAAGGAATAACAGGAACTGTTTCAGCTGTCTCTAATGTCTCGCAGCGCTTCACATCAAAATCAATGATGATAGTGGCAGGACTGCTCATACTCCTTAGTCTTGTCGTGTTCATAAAGCCAGAGATAATCGGGCTGGTGCTTGAGCCAAGCATTGTGAACACACCGCCTGCATGGACTGCACCAGAAATAATTTTTGATGTCAGGGCTCCAGAAACAAGAATAAATCTTGACAATTACTTTGCAGACAGTGAAGGAAGCAAGCTTGTTTATCTTGCAACATCTGCACGAAACATAAATGTTGAGGTAAGCGGCTCGCAGCTGATAATAACACCAGAGCCAGGCGCTTTCGGAACAAGGGAGATAACAGTTGTTGCATCTGACGGAATAGACACCACAAAGAAAACAATAAAACTAAACATAATCCAGGCACCATTTAATCTCGGGCGCTGAATATAAAAAAGTTTATAAAGAATTCTTCACAAAGCACTTTTATTATAGGAAAAAAGGGGAAAATGAATAAAATCAAGATAGCAGTAGCTTTAATCATCTACTTAATAGTCCTAATGCCAGCAAGCTTTGCACAGCAAGTGCAGGACCAGGCAGGCACAAGCGCACAGGATTTCTACACAATATCTGGAGTGAGCATAAGCCCTGCAAAAGGATTTGACAGAAGAGTTGTGCTTGACATTTCATATCCTGTATATCTCCAGCTGAAGATAAGGCAGAAACAGGCAAACCCACAAATCACTGCAGCTGCAAAAACAGCACAGTGCACAGGAGAAGATGTTTCTGAGATTTACATGATTAATGAGAACACAAATGTCCCATACATTGTGGTCAAGAGCGCTCCTGCGATTGCAGACAGAGAAAAGCCAGTGAAAATAAACTGCACAACATGGCTGGAGATAAAACAAGGCAAAGAAATCATTGGAACAGAAATTGAAAACTTTACTGTACAGATTCCTGTTTACAACAATCCTCTCGGAACAGTAAGCGAGAATGCAAAAGCACAGATAGACTCAATAGAGAACAGGATAAAAGATCTCAAGAAAAGAGAGGAACAGTGGGATAAGATAAACAATATTTTCGCAAACATAGTTGGTGTTGCACAGACAGTCGCCCAGCTTGATGCAGAAATAAATGACCTTGGAGCAGCTCTTTGGCTAATATCTACCCTGCTCAGCAATCTGGAAACAGTCCCTTACATCGGGCCAGTCTGCGCATTTCTCGCATCACTCTTATGGAAATACATCGGATGCACCATACTAAACAACTCAATACACATAAAAATACTCAAATACTTCTGGACCCCAGGAATAGTTGGAGGAGAGATATTCTCAGGAGACATCATTGATGTTGCAGGAGGAAGAATACTTGCAACACTCATAAAAACAGTATCTGCAATCTACTCATGCCAGCTATGCGATTACGGCTCATCACTCTATGCAGGGCTGCAGACAGCAGCATACGGAGATATGAACATAGGAATTGAAGGCAAAAGAGGAAAGCCAACAGCACTCGAGACATTCACTGTGAGAAACTGGGAGCCTTACAAAAGCATACACATAGCAATGGCATGCATGTGCCTTCCGGGAATAACATACAACATGAAAAAAGAAACGCAAATCAACTGCATATACAGGAACTGCATAAAGCAGAGCGCAGAGCTCGGCCTACCGTTTGACACCTGCCAGCAGACATTCAAAGAGCAGAACTGCCTCTATGTTGACAGCGCAGCATGGAGAATTGCAGGAGGCACGCACCTTGCATTTGGGCTCTCACAGCAAATGACATATGTATTTGAGCACATGCCAATAATACAACTATCGCGCGCATGGAGCAAGATATGCGACCCTGACTGCGGAATGTTCAGCGAAACAGAAAAAGAAGACAAGGATGCAAAAGCAAAAAAAACAGAGTCGTGCGGAACATTCGGGCAAAGCAGCTCAAGCAGCAGCACAGCATACCCAGAAGAATGCTCAGACCACCCAATTGATGACTGGGAAGTCCCATTATGCTCGGTTTGGGCAGGGCTGATGATGCAAAAAGAAACAAATTATTTCAGCGATAACAGAAACCCCTGGGTAAAATACAATGCAGACCTTAAAGGAGAGGATTACTGTGACTAAAAAAACGTTTGCCGTTAACCGTTTGCCGTCTACCGTACTCTGCAATTCAGCGTTTAGAAAATCATCAACAGTCAACGGTTCACGATTAACGGTCTACGCAATTGTAATTTTCATCTTAATAGTCCTGCTTGCAAACAACATGCATGCAGTGATACTGGAAAAACTCGGCATAAGGGCAGAATACAAAGAACCTGCCTGGCATGAAGTAGAAGAATGGGAAAAAGAAGTCTGCTCAAAATGGGGAGGAACAGGAACTGCAGGAAGCCAGGGAGCAATAACATCAGGAAGAAAACTCTCCTGGGCATCAATGACAGCAACAGTGCAAGGCAAAAAAACAAGAACAAAAGAAAAAGAATACATCTATGAAGTCGCATGGTATATTGACTCATTCTCAGAAACAACAAACTACGAGATACTGATGATAAACCCTGCAAAGCCAGAACTGAGGCATCTTGTTGACTCAGGCTCTCTTGCGCCAGAAAAAGGAACAATAGGCTACGAGACATACAACATGACACAGGACTTCACTCACATAAAACTCACATACACAGGAGGCTCAATAACAACACCAATAATAGAGGCAGGCAAAAAATGAAAAAATTTATCCAAAGCTTCAAGGAAATTGACAGGAAGCTTGCGTGCGTGATTTTAGCAGACATTGCATTCTATGCAGCAATAACACTCGGCGCAATAATCTCACTGAAAATTGCAGCAGCAGGAATCAGCGCATTCAGCCAGATACCTGTAGAAATGCTTGACATAAACAAGCTCAGCGAAATGTCACAGTTTGACGCAGGGCTTGATGAAACAATAAAGCTAATGGGCGCATTCAAGTCAAAAATAAGTATCAGCATAGCCGTATTCCTCACGATATTCTTTGCTGCATTCACAATCTTCAAAGGAATAGCATGGGCAATCGTGACAAGGCAGAAACTGAGCAGAAAATACTTCCTGCAGTTCTTCAAGCTAATGCTTTTGATGCTCGGAGGAACGGTAATTCTGCTTGCACTTTTGTTCTGGGCAACACTTCCTGCAGCAACAGGATTCCTGATGCTGCTCACAATATCAATAGCAAGCTACATAATCCCAATAACCTGCGCAGTCTTCAAGCCAAGCAAAACAATAAAAGAACTGCTAAAGCAGATGTGGCATGTTGGGATTGAAAGATTTTATTACTTCATACTACCAATAATTGCATCAGGAGCAATACTCCTCACATTGATTTTGATAACAGCAGCAATTGGAATGCTTATGAACCGCCCGACAGCAGTATCACTCATGATGCTTACAGCAATAATAATCTGGCAGTCATGGATGAAATACTACATTTACACAATAGCGAGAGGAATCAAATAGTTTTAAAAAATGAAAAGCAAAAAATCACAAATCACAGTGTACATAATTATCGGAGTAACCATGCTCCTTCTGCTAAGCGTAGCAATCTATCTTGCAAACATGTGGAGACCTACTGCAGTATCATCAGAATACGTGCCAATCAAAGAATATGTTGAGTCATGCATCCAGCAAAAGGCAGAGGAAGCAATGATTCTAATCGGAGCAAACGGCGGATACCTCAAGCCAAAAGAAATGAAGCTGTCCCTTAAACCTACAGAAGGCGACGGCATTCTCCTGACAGGAACAGAGCATGCAGTGCCATACTGGTTCTACATGCAGACACCAAATGACTGCAGGCAGTGCATGATGGAATCACAGCAGCCAACACTCGAAGAAATTAAAAAAGAAATTGACGAATACATCAATGAAAACCTTCCTGAATGCACAAAATTCGGGCAGTTCATTGCGCAGGATTACAAATTCAAAACAGGAAAAGCAAAAACAGACACAATAATCACAGAAGACAATATGAGAATCATTGTAAAATACCCGGTGACAATTGAAAACAACGGAAAAACAACAAAGCTGAATGAGTTTGAAACAAGAGTTGACATTCCACTGAAAAAAATACACGAGCTCGCATTAGAGATAACAAAACAGGAAAAAGAACAGGCATTCCTCGAGAGCATAGCACTGCATCTTATAGCACTGCACACAGGGCTTGACATGTCAAAGCTGCCACCACTGGCAGCAGTGACTCATGACAAGACAATCCAGTTCTGGATGAAGCCAATAGCTGAAATGAACATACAGCAATTGCTCCTGAGCTACATCCCGCTGCTACAGCTTGACAAGACAAAAGATGCAAAACAAATAATAAAAGGAGACAATCCTTTTGAGTCAGGATTCTACAAAGCATTCTACCTGAGGCTCCTGAGCAAGCAATACCCCCTCAAAGTAAATTTCGTATACCTTGACTGGCCAATATACTTTGATATAACACCAAGAAGCGGAGACATGCTCACAGGAGAAACACACGTGCAGGAATTCCCATATAGTGCAGCAACGGCATTCCAGACAAACTATTACGAATTCTATTATGACATATCTGCACCAGTCCTTGTCGAGATAAGGGCAGATGATGCACTCAAAGGAAAAGGATACTCATTCAATTTCGCACTTGAGCTTAACATCAGGGACAACAAGAATTTCATTGATTGGAATCTTGGAAAGGGGACGGTGGGCCCGTGGAGTCATGACAAAGCAACAGTAGAATTCCAGCAGGCGGAGACAACCACAGGAGCGTGCACAAAAACAGGAAACCTATGGAAATGCCAGCTCACAGGCAAAACATACAGCACTGAAATAGACTGCGCGCAGGCATGCGAAAAAACAAAAACAAGCATGCAAAAATACGCGCCTGCAAAAAAGCTATTTGACGAGACAGAGCAAAGATTGAGCAAAAACATAACAATCAAAGTAATTGATGCTGTCACAAAAAACAGCGTGCCAGAGGCAAGCCTGATTTACAAATGCGGAAAATACGCAAGCACAATACTTGGAGGAACAGATGCAGAAGGAAAAATACAAAACAAAATGCCGATATGCATCAACGGTCAGCTATCTGCGGAAAAAGAAGGATATGCCAAAAAAATAATAGGGCTGACAATAAAGCCAGATGAAGAAAAAGAACTAACAATCCAGCTCGAGCCAGAAGCAGAAGTCCTGGCAACAATTAAAAAATACCCCATACAGATAAGAAACATCCGCGAACTTGACTATTCTCTTGAGCCGGAAGCAAAGCTCTCAACAAGTTATGCAGACATTGACAGCTGGGAAAGCTTTGGCATGTCTGCGCTCGGAGGCTTCAAAGACCAAATCGTATCTCCAGTAAGGCTAAACATTGAATGGAAAGAGAAAAACTACAAAGTCGGAAGGGCAGAGAAGAACATGAAAATCTATGACAGGTTCTGCTGCGAATTGCCAGAGCAGCTCGGAAAAAACAACAAAGCAATACTCATGATTGAAAAGATTCCTGAAGATATGCTTGAACCGCCATACTTCAAGACAGTCATGCTCGAGCCAGGAGTGCGCGAAGAGCTGCTGACACTCGTGCCAGGAAGATACAAAGTTACAGGAACACTCATAGACACAGACGGATTTACAATAGAGCCAGGCTGCCAGGAAATATGCGTAGAATATGACATGGGAATAGAATATTATGCTGAAGAGGTAGCAAAAGGAATACTTGCACCAGAAGCACCAACAACAAAGCAAAAATGCAAAAAATGGGAGCTTCTACCCAAGGAAAAAATAGACATAAAGCCTGCAATAAGAGGCGGAGTTGTGCTTGATAATTTGACAGGATACTGGAATGTGACAAGAACAGAGCTGAACAAAGGCGGAGTTGAATTCTATTTCATCCAGACACTGAAACCAAACTGCACAATAGTCCAGGACTGCGTGCTTGATGTCTGCGTTGATGTTGCAGAAACGCAGGCAGCAGGACCATACTCCCTAAAATACAGGAAATATTTAGAGCCAAGATTCCTGGTGAAATAATTTTTATTTGCCCTAATGCCTGAAAGAGCTTCACCAATTGATTAAAAAAATCAAGGCATCAATCTACTAAGATTCAGCTTAATCAATTTATCGCAAGTCTCTTTAACCATTGTGTCATTAATCTTGCTGCAGGTATCTGTCCCTGTAACTGCAAAAGAAACATAGCACTGGTCCCTTAATATTGTTTCTGTTACTCTTCCGCACAATTTATTGTCAGGAATGCTCTTGGCAAGCATTGCAAAACAAACATCACGCTCTGCACTTGTGTGAAAGTCAGAGCACATTGCAATAGCAGCATCTGGATTCTGCAAGCTGACATCATTTATCACCTGAAGCTTTGGGGTGAGGTTAAAGCTCATCCCTGAAACATCATAAACTGGAACCTGCCTCCCTGCAGGAGGAGCCTCTTCCACCTTAACAGCTTCCTCTGGCATTTCTTCTTCAACAGGCAAATAAGGAGAAACCTCTTCTGGCAAAACCCCCGGAGCGGCCTCAGGAGCAGGAGGAGTGATTACAGGCGAAACAACCTTTTCCTCACCAACAACAGCCCTGAATTTCATGAACACAAAAAACAAGACAACCCCAACTGCAATTATTATCGTCAGCAGAACAAAAAGCTTCAAAGGGAATTTTTTTGGCTTTTCTTTACGCAACTTTGCCTCTTTCAAGGCTGACTCGACAGCAGAGACATTATAGCCCTGCCTGACCAGCTCAAGCCGTATGTCATCTTCAGAAAAACCATCCTCAAGATGCTCCTTGACATACCTTGCCAGCTCTTTTTCAGCCATGGCCTGCAAAAAATACAGCCACCCTTTTAAAAGTTTGGTTGTAATCAGGGAATAGTCAAATTTCTTGCAGAAAAATTCCTGAAAAAGAATAGTTAAATTTATAAATAGATAATGACAGCCCATATATATAAGTGAAAAAGGGTGGTAGTGTTGCATTTTAAAAAGGGGCAGGTAACTATATTCATAATAATAGGCATAATAATTCTTACCGCGCTTGGCATAGGAATATACATATACACCACAAAAGCAATAAAGCCCCTCGAGGAAGCAGCACTGCCAGCAATACAAAAAGTCCCTGCAGAAGCCCAGCCAATACAAGACTACATCACTAACTGTGTCGAGAGCACTGCAAAAACAGCACTCCACAGGATAGGAGACTATGGAGGATACATCGACTCATCAAAGTTTGAATATAACCCAATCGAGCCAACAGAGGGAGATGCAGTGCAGTTCAGCCCAGACTCAGACCTCATAATACCTTACTGGTGGCACCTCAAGTCGCCAAATGACTGCACAGGCAAGTGCGAGTTCTCAAGCAACAGGCCAGCACTAAGAAAATCAGAAGGAAGCCCATCAATAGAAGAACAAGTCAATGAGTACATAAATACGCACCTGAAAGAATGCCTTGCAGGATTCCCAACACTAACTGCACAAGGCTTTGAATTCACAGAAAAAGGAACACCAAAAACAGAAACAACAATAGCAAAAGAAAACATAGTAATCCACGTCAAGTACCCAATACAGGCAAAAAAAGCAGACAAAAAATTTGATCTAAATGAATATGCTGTAAGCCTAGAACTGAATCTCGGAGAGATGTACCAGCTCGCAACAGAAATAATCAACGCACAGGCAGAAAACGGAATACTCGAGCACTTCACAAAAGAACTAATCACAGGATTTTCAGGCCTTGACAAAAACCAGCTGCCACCGACAGGCGAAATAGACATAAAGCTCGGGACAGGAACAATCTGGGTAAAATACGAAGTTGCCCAAAGAATAGAAGAAATACTCACAAGCTACGTGCCAATGCTCCAGGTAGGAAACACAAGATACTATGGCTACATCTACGCTCCTGAAAAAACAGCAACAGGAGAAAAAATAAGAGATGAAAAGCTCTTTGAAAACATATACAACAGAAACATGCTGTTCACAGCAACAAACAAGACATACCCAACACTCGGAATAAGATTCACATACCTGCCGTGGTGGACACCATACTTTGACCTCAACTGCAACGACCAGGCATGCATGCCAGAAAGCATCACATCAACAAACATTTTTGTCTTCGGATTGCAGAAGTATTCATTTGCATATGACCTAAGTTACCCTGTACTTGTCGAGATGTATGACCCAACAGCACTCAAAGGAGAAGGATACTCCCTGAAATTCTTCATTGAAGCAAACATGAGAAACAACTTCCCAATGCCACCAATATTTGAGCCAATGAAAACACTTGCGATAATAACAACAAGCATGCTCTGCGATGCAAACCAGAGGACATCAGGAAACATAACAATAAAAGTGCTTGACTCAAGAACAAAAAAAGGAATTGAAGGCGCAATGGTTGGATACAGGTGCGGAAGCGAAAGCTGCTCGCTCGGAGAGACAATAAACGGAACAATAAAAACACAGATGCCAAGATGCCTCGGAGGACAACTAAGCGCAAGCCACCTTGATTACCAAACAAGCCTGCTGCAGTTTGACGTTATTGACGACAAGCCAGCAGAAGCAACAATAGAGCTAATGCCATACACAATTGTTGACTTCACAGCAAAAAAATGGCTCCTCAAAAAAGGGGTGGAGTGGAGTCTTGACACAACAGCACCTCACAATCAAGATGCAGATGAAAACACTCTTGTCATAATGAGAAGAAAAACAGAAAGCCCAGATGACGTGCAGTTCAGCGTGTTTGCAGAAATATGCGGAAGGCCAGGAGCGCAAACACCAGCAGCATGCGGAACACCCCAAGAAGACATATCCAAAGGAATAAAGATAATCCCAGGAAAATATGAAGTCAAAATATACTCATTCAAGTACCCAAAGCCAAAACTGGTAATACCAAAAGACAAAAGAATAATACCGCTCCCCTGGGGAAGAAAAGAATACTACGTGCCAGAAGAGGACATAGTATTTGACGAAACATCACCATTCCCATCTGGCTTTGCAGAATTTGAGCTCGAGATAAAACCAGAACAGCTCGAACACATGAACGCCATCGAGATATATTACATAAACATCGCGCTTGACAAGCTCCCAGAAAGCCTGAGAAAAATAGAAGACCTCAGCGTGATGGGAAAAGCCAAAGCATACTCACAAGAATACCGCAAATTGCTGGAACCAAAGTATTACAGGCGTTAACCGTAAACCGTTTACCGTAAACCGAGAGGAATAAATGATGCAAGATTATAAAAAATTGAATGTTTGGGAAGAATCGCATAAATTGAATTTAGAAATAAATAAAGCACTAAAGAAATTTCCTGCAACAGAAAGATTTGCACTAGCACCGCAGCTCTGGCGCGCGTCTTTTTCAATCACAGCAAACATCGTAGAAGGCTCTGGAAAGTACTCACAAAAAGATTTCGCTAAATTTTTGCAGATTTCATTAGGCAGCGCACGTGAACTCGAATATTATCTCTTATTAGCAAAAGACTTAAAGTATATTACAGAAATAAATTATGTACAATTAAATGATAAAATCGATAAGATTTGTGCAATGCTTGCTAATCTAATAAAAACAATAAGGACCAATGATGAACAAATATCAACCAACGGTAAACGGTGAACGGCAAACTGTAAACGGGAAATTTATTGCAACATTCATGGCAATGCTAGTCA
>JAWABT010000022.1:0-7836 GCA_038884515.1 Candidatus Woesearchaeota archaeon
CCGCACAACTAGGCGTGCGGCACCCCCCAACTGTTGTCACAGTAGGATACACACCCGTAGTCCACATCCACACCGCACAGGTAGCAGGCCCGCTAACACCGATCACCAAGAACCTCACTCCAGCAACAGGCGAGACACTGCAGGAAAAGCCAGACTTCATAAAGAACGGCGATGCAGCAATCGTAAAGATAAAACCAATGCAGCCACTCTGCATAGAGAAACAGAAAGAAATTCCACAACTGGCAAGATTCGCTGTTCGTGACTCAGGACAGACAGTCGCGGCCGGCATGTGCATTGACCTAGTAAAGAAACAAATGTAAGTCCGGAAAAATACCGGATATTTTTTTATTTCATTTTAGAGGTTCAAGATGCAGAAAGCAAGAATAAAACTGGCAAGCATAGACATAGACAAGCTTAACCAGACCTGCGACTACATAAAAGACATAGCTGAAAAAACAGGCGTTGACATAAGAGGACCTATACCACTGCCTACAAAGAAATTAAAGTTAACCACAAGAAGAACACCCTGCGGAAGCGGCACAATGACATTTGAACGCTTCGAGATGCGAGTGCACAAGCGAATGATTGACCTCGGCCTTGATGAAAGAGCATTAAGGCTGGTCATGAGAGTTCCTATCCCAGAAGGACTAAATATTGAGATAGAAATGGTTGATGTTTAAAACCAAAACGCATAAATATAACAAACTGATTCTTTATTATTGATGAAAAAAGAAGTGCTTGATGTTGTAACTCCAAAAGATGAAGTCATAGGCAGTGCAAGCAGGGAAGAATGCCACAAAGAAGACCTAAGGCACAGGGGAGTGCATATTTTCTTGTTTGACTATGAAGGAAAAGTATTGCTGCAAAAAAGAAGCAAAAACAAAGACGCATTTCCAGAATACTACGAAGCATCACTATCAGAACATGTTAAGAAAGGGGAAGAATATACAGATGCTGCAATAAGAGAACTAAAAGAAGAATTGGGAATAAAAGCAAAAAAAGAAGACCTAAGAGAGCTGCTGAAATTCAAAATGCTTTTCGGAAAAGAACACGAGATAATAACACACTTCACAATCAAATACAACGGAGAAATAAAACCAAACAAAAGAGAGATTGAGACCTGCGGCTTCATAACATGGGAAGAGCTAGGAAGGATGATAAATGCGATGCCGCATAAATTCCATCCTGCGACAATAATCGCCTGGCAGAAGCACGAGATTGTTAAGAAGATTCTTTAACTAAATATCAGAGGAACTGTTTCTCCTTTAGTAAGAGCTTTTGTGATTATTCCTTTTCTTGCAACTTCCTTTGAGCAGTTGCCTGGTGTGTAATTCATTGACAGTGCCTTCTGCTCGTTCCAGAAACATGCAAGGTCTCTCCTTGTGAGGCCTTTGACTTCAGCACAGGTGCACTTGTAATACTTCTTATCTGAGAATTTGCCGACAAGCCGGGTCTGGTGAGGGCATCCAAGCAATTCACAAGGGCCAAGAACAGAGCCAGTATAGCCCTGCTGCGACTTTATCTGCAGGACACGAAAAGCAGTATAGTGCCTGCCAGGAGCAGGCCTGATAAATGCCTGCCCTGTCAATTCATCAAAATTTATTGCAATGCCAGATAAGGCAACCAGAAGAACAATGAGCAGCATAAAATACACTTGTTTCATGATACACCGATTTTTTTAATAGAAAAATTGCGTTTATGTATTTAAATGTAATTACGCCGGCGGCAGGATTTGAACCTGCAATCCCTTGCGGGAAGCGGTTAACTCAAATCTCTTGTTCGAGACCGCCGCACTACCAGGTTATGCGACGCCGGCGAGTGTTAATGAGACGGCGCTCGCGACCGCAGAACTTGTTTCTGCGCGTATGCGACACCGGCAATATTAAATAAAAGAATATCTGCGTTTAAATAATTTACTGGAATTCATACAAAAGCTTGTCCTGGCAGCCATCCTTTGCCTTCTTTGCATGGATTGTTTTTCTCACAGAATTTGCAACAACAAAATCCTTTATTTCCTCGTACTCTGTCAGCTTCTTGTTTTTCTTCATCTCTTCTGTTGATATCAGTTTGCTCGCCTCTTTTTTTAGCTGTATGCCCCCGCCGAGATTTGAACTCGGGTCTGAGCCTTGCTCCAGGCCGCCTTCCTCACGTCAGGCGGGTCGAGAGGGCTCCATCCTTGGCCGGACTAGACTACAGGGGCTTTTCTCCTGATGAGAGAAATTAAGAGGATTAGTTTAAAAAGCTTTTTGTTAGTCACTTCTTCTCCTTAAATGCCTTGCTCACTCTTGAGCTCCAGAAAGAAGGAAGCTCATTTGTTGCAAACCCGCGGTAGCTGTCTGAATGAATATAAGTTAACCCTTTAGTGCCTTCCAGCTTGTCAAAGTCAGGCTCCACTGACTCATACAGTTCTTTTATTATTTTTCTTTCAAAGTCTTTCTGCAGCAAAGAAGATGGCTTGAGTATAAGAAAGTCAGCCTGCCTCAACACATTAACTTCAAGATTGCTTGAATTCTGAGTAATGAAAAGAACACTTATGTTCTTGTGCCTTGCAATCAAAAGCAAGGATGATAATAACTGGTTTGCGTTTGACATTGATTTTCTTGAGCTAAAAGTTATGCCGCCTTCATCAACAAGAACAAAAGAATCATTGCTTATCTGGTCAATGCTGTCAACAACATTTATCCATGAAGGCAGGTCTTCTGGATTAAAGCCCATTGCAAAAACACTTCTGCCTGTGCTTGCGTGCACGTTTTCCAAAAGCCTCATGCCAATAGCGCTCTTTCCAGTTCCCCTTGCTCCAAGGATTATTCCTATTGTGCTCTCTGAATGCAATAACTTGTGCTCAAACTGCTTAAGGTCCCCTGAGATTGCCTTTACCTCTTTAAGGCCGACATATTTTGCAGTGATTTTTGGCTTGGCCTTTTCTGCTTTTGCAGCAGCCCTCTTTTCAGCAGACTTCCTGACAGCAGAAGCTGTTTTTTTCGCACCAAACTTGAAGATTGCAAATATTCCTTTAAAGAGATATTTTATGACGTAAAACACTGCAAGACCTACGTAATAAAACAGCATCCAGACATAATAAAACACTCCTTTTGACTTTTTTTTCCCCATACACAGCAAAAGAACGCGATTAGAATATAAATATTTCTAAATTACGCAGCAAACACTGGAGGTTGTTGCAGCTGCCTTTGAGAAGTAAGGATAACAGACACTCAAGTCCTCTGACTGCTCATTTGTTATCTGCTGGCCAGGAATGTAAACACCACCAACATTTGCTTCTGTATAAATATGGCCGTTCTTGTTAAGGATAGAACATTCAGGAAGATTAGAAACAATAGCAGGAGGCTGAGATACATTAGGCTTTGGAGTAACAGGCGGAGTTACTGGCGGCTGAACCGGAGGCTGAACAGGCGGAGTGACAGGAGGCTGTGTGGAAATTATCTGGCAAAAAAGACTGCATTCAGGCCCAGGAGGGTCGCACTGCTCGCCCTGCTCAATAATGTTATTTCCACAAACAGGACCAACAGGTTGAGGCTGTATCTGCTCTTCTTTAGCGCAAGAAACCACAATAAGCAAAATTGCCAACAAAAGCATTATTTTTCTCATTCTACCTCTTTTTTTGATTGCCTCAGTCAAGCTCTAAATATTCTTTAGGTTTAAAAACAGAAATTGAGTGTATATTTGTCCAATAAACGAATGCTTACCTATGTTCATATCATTGTTGGATATTGTAATGAATTCCTCAGACTGCGTAAGAAAATAACCTATTTCCCTATTTCCATTTTTATACCGAATTTCAATTACATCACCATTTTGGAGTTTCGCCATTATCTGCTCTTTCTTCATATTCAAAAAAACCTCCTTCTTTTATTATTAAGAAGAATAAAAGTATATAATCTTATCGATTTAACGCCGCCGTCCGGATTTAGAACCTAACTTTAGGAAAGTTAGGATCAAAGCGCTCTTCGTTCAGGCTCGAGAAGCAAATGCATTAACCGTGTGCCGTTAACTGTTTACCGAAAGACGGTTCGGTTAACGGCGAACTGTGAACGGTAAACGGAACTTACTCTTCTCTCGCCTTCACGATATCGCGCATACGCCGCCGTCCGGATTTGAACCGGAATACAACAAAAACCGCTGTTTTTGTGTACAGAAAAATCCGCCGCATGCGACGCCGCGACCCGGATTTGAACCGGGAAACCCTTGCGGGAACCACCTTTCCAGGGTGGCGCATTACCAGGTTGTGCCATCGCGGCAATTTACGGCGGATTTTTCATGTATCCTTGCGGAAACAGCCTTTCCAGGCTGCGCAATACCAGGTTATGCGACGGCGGCATATAGCAATAAATTGAAGTAAAACACCTGCCTTTTTAAAAGTTTTACTTGTTTTAGTCCTTCGGACAGTGAGGCTCGCACGAAGTGCTCGCAGTTGCATATGCGGATTAAAAATCAGCATATCACAGAATTCAACGAATTCTGTGATCCCACAAAATCGCCTTGCGATTTTGTGTTATGGAACTGTCACTGTGCCCTTGGCACCCAAACAAGTAAAAAAATAAAAAATCAGAACAAAAAAAGCGTGTTTATCCAAATATGGACCCAAGGCCAGAAGCAGACTGATTCTCTATTTCATCAAACTTCTTCAAGATTTCATCCTTGTTCTTGGCTTTCTCAGCAAGGCCTTTCAAAAGCTCATCTGCTTTCTTCAGGGCAACTTCGCTGCCGTCTATAATAATGTAGTTCTCTCCCTTCATGCCAAGACTCTGAGCCCCTCTTACAAAGATGCTCTGCCTTCCGACAAGGTCGTCTTTCTTGAGAGCTTCCTCTGCTTTCCTTGTGTTTGTCAATGACACAACATAAACTTCTCTCATGAGAGAAAGAACAGAGTGGTGGTTTATAAAGTTTGTGAAAATAAAGGATTTGTTTGCGAAAAAAGAGTATTGGCGACGGCGAGATTTCCGCCGAACTTTAAGAAAGTTCGATCAAAAGGCACTCCTTGTTCGTGCTCGAGAAGCAATTCAAAAGCTGTTTTCTGCGAAAACAGATATTCTACTCTTCTCTCGCACTCACAAAGTCGTGCAAACGCGCAAACTCGCATTAAAAACTGAAAGTTTGCGAAAAAAGAGTATTGGCGACGGCGAGATTTGAGCTCGCGACCTACGGCTTATGAAACCGTCGCTCTAACCAGGCTGAGCTACGTCGCCAAATGTCAAAAAGAAATGACAAGGGCTTTTTAAAAGTTATTATTGTAGAGCTTTTTTTATTGCTTCCTGAGCTTTTTTCATTTCTTCATCAGAAAGCTTTTTCCCAGGCCAGTGCCTCAGGCCGTCATTCTTCCACCGCGGAACCACATGAAAATGAGTGTGCATGACAATCTGGCCTGCAGCTGGCTTTGAATTAGCCTCAAGGCAGACACCCTCTGCACCCAATCCTTTCATACAGGCATTCGCAATCTTCCTGCAGGCAGAAATAACAGCAGCAAGGTCTTCATCATTTGCCTCTGTCAAGTCAGCAGAGTGTTTTTTCGGAACAACAAGAGCATGCCCCTTATTAACAGGATTAATATCAAGAAAAGCAAGAACTTTATTGTCTTCATAAACTTTCTGGCAGGGAATCTCTCCTTTTATTATCTTACAGAAAATACAATCATCCATAAAAATCACCTGAGTGTTTTCTTGAACCAATCAACAGCAGCTGTTATTGATTCCTTGCCAAAATCATGGTCTTCATTGACAATTTTCAATGGAGCTTTTGCCATTCTTGCAATCTCTTTTGCCTGATGCAGCCCCACTGTATTATCTTTAATCCCGTGGATGACAAGGAATGGAATCTTTATTCTTTTAGCGTAATCCAGAATGTTATACTTTTTAAAATCAGTTATGAAAGAATACTTAAGCTTTTTACTGCCATCATCAATAAACCCATCTTTTGACCAGCGCTTTAATGCTTTTGGCCCGGTATACAACCTCAATGGAGCCATCATGTCAGCAACACCTGCGATTGATACGGCACTTTTCACTCTTGAATCTGTTGCTGCCTCAACAATCACAACAGAGCCGCCAAAAGAATGACCTATTATGCCAAGCTTTTTCCTGTCAATCTTGTCAAGAGAATAAATCGCGCCAATCGCGCACCTCAAGTCATCAAGCTCCTGCGTAAGTGTTGTCTCGCTATAATCCCCATCGCTCTTTCCGTGGCCAGAGAAATCAAACCTAAGCACAGCAAAACCCTCTTCAAAAAGAGCTTCTGCAAGAGAAACCATTTTTTTTGCATCCTTGCAACCACCCCTGCCATGACACAAAATCACAACAGGATATTTTCGCTTGTATTTCTTCTCAGGAACATAAAGAACTCCCAGTAATGTATGGCCTTTGCTGTTTTTAAAACTAATATCCTGAATCATTTTAATAATGGCTTTAATTCAGTAAGGTTGCATATCTTGTCAGGATGCTCCCTTGTCTCTTTCCTATCAATAAGGATTGCCCGCAAGCCAGCATTCCTCGCTCCTTCAATATCTGTAGGTATGCTGTCTCCTACCATTATCACATCTTCTTTCTTCTTTATTTTTAATTTCTTCAGCGCTTCTTCAAAAAAGTCCTTGTCTGTCTTCAACTTACCTATCTCCCAACTCAAGATTATTGCATCAAAATATTTAGCCAAATCAAATTTTTCAATCACAGGCTCAACAGAACCAGAAGGGCAGTTTGATACAAGAGCCATCTTGTATTTTTCCTTCTTCAAATCCTCAAGAACAGCAATGGTCTCTGGATAAAGCTTTGCCAGAAGCTTGTTCTTGTTCCAGACACCAATAAGCCGGTCAATAAGAACAGGGTGCGGGTCTATATTAAATGCCCTGCAGACCTCTGTGAAAGCACTTGCCTGGTCCTCAAACTTCTTTGTCATCAAGGTGCTCTCGAGCTTGACAACAAAAAGAGAGAAAGGCATCCTTACACGAAGAATATTAAAAGTCTGCCGCAGAGGAGAATAGGTTCCATTCTCTACAAGAGTTCCCCAAAAATCAAACAAAATTGCTTTAACCATATTACCCCCTTAATAAAGGAATAAACTTGCCCTTTAAAAAGGTATCGATGACGTTGGACGTTAGACGTATGACGTTAGACGTTTTTTGTTCTTTTTGATGAAAAAAATGGACCGGGCGGGACTTTCAGGCGTTGGCCGTTAACCGTGGACCGTTCACAGATTACGGTAAACGGTTAACCGCTAACTGCTAACGCTTTTGAACCCGCGGCCTCACCGCTGCCAGCGGCGCATTCTACCAGAGTGAACTACCGGCCCGCAAAAGAGAATAACATAAATTTCTTTAAAAAGCTTTTTACGCCCTGACAGCCAGCTTTACATCCCCATCATTAACTGTCTTCCTTCCAGAATGTTTTGCAATCCTGACTGCCTGCCTTCCGATATCAAGGGCTTGCTCTTCAAGAATCCCAACAAGAAAATCAACTGCCTCTGCACTCACCCTTTTCGCGCCTGCTTTCTGCACAAGGCGTGCAACAGGCGCCTTGGGAATTATTGTTTCCCTCTTTTGTGCCATAAAAAAATCAAATCCCCCCGTCAATAAAATTCCCCTTTGGTCTTGGTTGAAGTGATTTAGAATAGCTTGTTTATAAATGTTGTGTTTTTAGTTTTTTTACGTCTTATTTGATTTTCAGCGCTTTTTTCATTGCCTCTTCATCATAACCGACAATAACAGTATCACCGATAATCACGACAGGAACCCCGGCCTGGCCTGACTTGTTCATCAACTCCTGAGCTGCGTTATGGTTCTTTGAGACATCTTTCTCTATGTATTTAATATTATATTTCTCAAGAAATCTT